>NZ_CALWOJ010000006.1 GCF_944383115.1 uncultured Flavonifractor sp.
AAAAAGAAGTGGATTATAGACGAGGAAGCCGCAGCCGTTGTGCAGCAGATTTTCGCGTTGTGCGTTTCCGGCATGGGTCCGACGCAGATTGCAAAATGGTTAGAAAAGCACGAAATCTATAATCCGACAGCTTACTCCCAAGCAAAGGGGCGGCCTGTTACCAACAAGCCGACGGCTAACCCATATAAATGGACAAATGAAACGGTTTCCCGCACTTTAGAACGCATAGAGTATTTAGGGCATACGGTGAACTTCAAGACCCGCAAGCAATCCTATAAGAGCAAGAAGAAGTTGTGGAACGACCCGTCGGAATGGGTAATCTTTGAAAACACACAGCCGCCGATTGTGGAAGAAAGCGTATTCCTCATTGTGCAGAACATACGCCGATCACGCCGCCGCCCTACCAAAATGGGCGATATGGGTATTTTCTCCGGGCTGCTTTATTGTGCAGAGTGTGGCGGCAAGATGTATCAATGCCGAGCAACGAACTTTACCGAGGAACAGAAGTATTTTATCTGTTCAACCTATCGGAAAGGCAAAGATTTGTGTACGACCCATTCCATAAAAAATGTTGTCCTGCATGAAATTGTTTTGCGGAACTTGCGGGAAGCAATCGAGTATGTAACGCAGTACGAAGCCGAGTTTATCCAAGAAGCAGCGGACAGCCGTTTGCGTGAGCGCGACGCGGAGTTTTCCCGCAAGCGCGAAACACTTTCCAGAGCCGAAAGCCGGATTGCCGAATTGGATAACCTGTTCAAGCATTTATACGAGGACAATGTAACCGGGAAATTATCAGATGAACGGTTTATCAAAATGTCCCGTGATTATGAGTTGGAGCAGGAAAACTTAAAATCAATGGCAGAAGTGTTGCGGGAAGAAATCAAGCAGCAGGAAAAGCAAAAAACCAACGTTAAGGCGTTTATCAGCGTCGTAAAGAAGTACACCGATATGCAGGAACTTGACGCTTCCATTTTGCGGGAGTTTATAGACCGTATCGAGGTTTCCCATACCGACAAGAAATCCAAGACAAGGGAAATCACGATTGTCTATAACTTCATCGGTGCATTTGATTTTGAACGGGCAAAAGAAAAAGCCCAAAATACAACTCAAAAACAGCAAAGAACGGCATAGCCGTTTGGCTATACCGTCCCTTGCTTCAATGTTTTCTTAATTCACCGCCCCATTAGCCGGGGGTTTTGACGCAGAACATGATCGAGAAAAACTCATCTGAGTTTTTCCGCTTTTTTTAATGCCTTAATATATTGATTTTTCACGCCACTTTCGTTTTCTTTTGCGCATAAATCAGAAATCCGTTCAAATAAGGGGCCCTTGGCGTAATGAGGAATCATAATAATACAAGATAATGCATAAGCACTTGCCCATCTAATTACGGTGCCGTCATTTCCCGCGTTTTGCAATAAAGCCGCTATCGCATTCTCAAGTTTAGCGGGAAATTTATTTGCAAGATTCCCTACAATGCGGGAAGCTTCCCGTTTGCAGGAATTGTCAGAAGATAAAATATATTTTTCCGCCAAATCCAGATACTCCGGTTCCAAAGTAAACTCTTTGGAGCGGCTTACTTCTTCAACGGCTTCGAGCAAAAGTGAAATGTTTTTTTCAGACAAAGATTCACAGGCCTCTGAAACCATTGGAAAATTGGCTTCGCAATTGATCATTGCTGCAACAATGGCATTTCTCTTTTCCAAACGTTTTAATGATTTGTCATTGATTATTTCTGTGATAGTCATTCTTAATTCCTCCCAAAAAGTAAAAGAATGCATTCTTCACTTGCTGGCGGAGAAACGTTTTGCGGACGGCAATTCCACCGGCGAGAGCCGCACAAACGGCGCAAGAGAGAAACCACAATGATTTTATCAGAAGAGAGCGAATAAATCTATCGTCTCACAATGAAAAGGGCCAAGCAGGTTCTATCTGAAATTTGTGGTGGGAAAGACTGCTTGAATATGGTACAATCAAAGCGTTATAGCTGGGTCGTTTTCAGCACGGCAAGGCGTTTGATCATGTTGAAAAATACGTACGATCATTCGATTTTCGACTTGTGAAGGAATATATACGAGATGATAAAAATACTTTTTGTGTGCCACGGCAATATCTGCCGCAGCCCTATGGCCGAGTTTGTCATGAAGGATCTGGTGAAAAAGGCGGGGTTGGAGGGTCAATTTGAGATCGCCTCCGCCGCCACCAGCGCCGAGGAACTGGGCAACCCGGTCTATCCCCCCGCCCGGAGGAAGCTGGCCGAACATGGTATCAACTGCTCCGGCCACGCCGCCCGCCAGCTAAATGCGGCGGACTACCGCCGGTGGGACCTGTTTCTGGGCATGGACAGCGCCAACCTGCGGAATATGCGCCGGCTCTTTGCCGGCGACCGGTCGGGGAAGGTCAAGGCCCTGCTGTCTTATATCGGCGAGGACCGGGACATCTCCGACCCCTGGTACTCCGGTGACTTTGAGGCCACCTGGCGGGATGTGTACGCCGGCTGCTCCGCCCTGCTGGCCGCCCTGACGGAGGAAAAGCTGCCCAAGCTGGTGGTGGTGCTGGGCACCACCGCCTGCGGCAAAAGCGGCCTGGGGGTGGAACTGGCCAAGCGCTTTGGCGGCGAGATCGTGTCCGCCGACTCACGGCAGGTATACACCGGCCTGGACCTGGGTACCGGCAAGGTGACCCAGGAGGAGATGGACGGGGTACCCCACCATATGCTGGACGTGGTGGCCCCTAATCAGCCCTACTCGGTGGCCGACTTCCAGGTGGGGGCCTACGCCGCCATTGACGACATCATCGCCCGGGGGAAGGTCCCCTTCCTGGTGGGGGGCTCCGGGCTGTACGTCCGGGCCGTGACCGAGGGCTTTGCCTTCACCGACGCCACCCCAGACCCCGCCCTGCGGGCCGAGCTGGAGGGCAAGACCGCCGCGGAGCTGTACGCCATTCTGCGGGAAAAGACGGGGGTCACCCTGGCCAACGGGGAGGAAAACAACCACCAGCGGCTGGTGCGCTCGGTGGAGAAGGCCCTGGCCGACGGCTGGGAGGCCCCACAGGCCCAGCCCCGGTACCGCTGCCTGCTGCTGGGAGTAAACTTTCCGCGGGACAAAGTGTGTCAGCGCATTGACGACCGGCTCCAGACCCGGATTGACGCGGGTATGATCGAGGAGGTGGCGGGCCTGCGGGAGGCAGGGGCCACCGACGAGTTCCTGGAGGGTCTGGGGCTGGAATACCGCTACATCCTCCGCTACCTGAAGGGGGAGATCCCCTCTCTGGAGGCTCTAAAGGATGAGCTGGGCCGGGCCATCAAGCGCTTTGCCAAGCGGCAGGTCCAGTGGTTCAACCGAGACAGGGACGTACTGTGGCTGGATATGGAGGGGGATTTCCTCACCCAGGCCGTCCGGACGGTGGAGCAATTTTTGAAAGAACCCTAAAAAGAAAGCCGCTGCGGACGCTTCCGCAGCGGCTTGTTTATGCTTGGATGTTATCCCTCGGGCAGGGGTACCCGCCGGTGTTCCACCGGCCCCCAGGCGGGCAGAGGCAGGCCCTGCATGGCCCCGAACACCCGGCTTTTCAGACCAGGGTACTGCTGGTCCAGGGTGTGGATCAGCTCCTTGACCTCCTGCCGCTTGGTGTAGCCGTCGGCGGGGCAGGGATTGAACACCACCGGCAGATGGTTTCGCTCAGCGGCATTGCGGATGAGGCCCTCCCCGCAGTAGAGCATGGGCCGGATCTGGCTGATGCCCATGCGGTCCAGCCAGGTCACCGGCTGGAAGCAGCTCAGCCGCCCCTCGTAAAACAGGGACAGGAAGAAGGTCTCCACCGCGTCGTCAAAGTGATGGCCCAGGGCAATCTTGCTGATGCCCCGCTCCTTGATAGCGTTGTGGAGGGCGCCCCGCCGCATTTTGGCGCACATGGAGCAGGGGTTCTTCTCCTTGCGCAGGTCGAAGATGATGTGGTGGATCTCGGAGGGCAGCAGGGTGAAGGGCACACCAATTTGCTCACAGTAGGCGGCCACCGGGGCAAAGTCCATCCCCTCTCCCCCGTCCACATGGCCCATGTCCAAGGTGTAGGCCTCCACGGTAAAGGGCTTGGGATAGAACTCCCGCAGCCGGGCCAACGCGGTGAGCAGCACCAGGGAATCCTTGCCGCCGGACACCCCTACGGCAATGCGGTCTCCGGCCTGGATCATGTCGTAATCCTCCACACAGCGGCGGACATAGCTCAAAATCTTGTTCATAGGCACCTCGAAAAATTGAAAATCGAAATAGAGCATTCAAGAGAAAACAAGAGATATTGCGCGGTTTCAAGAGCATACACTTTTTCTATTGAAAAAAATCAGAAAATGTGTTGACACCAGATAACCCCCGTATTATAATACAAAACGCTCCAATCGTAAAGATTGGGGCCTGTATTCTGTTTAGACATATTTTTTAAGATATCATCAAAATTGGAGGTTTCACCATGTCCACTTTTATGGCCAACAAGGGGAACATCGTCCGCAAGTGGTATATCCTCGATGCGGCTGGTAAGCCCCTGGGCAAGACTGCCGCCACCGCGGCCACCCTGCTGCGCGGCAAGCACAAGCCCGAGTATACTCCCCATGCCGACTGCGGCGACTTCGTCGTGGTTGTCAACGCCGAGAAGGCCGTTCTGACCGGCAAGAAGCTGGAGCAGAAGTACTACCGCACCCACTCCGGCTGGGTGGGCGGCCTGAAGGAGACTCCCTACCGCCTGCTGATGCAGCAGAAGCCCGAGCTGGCCATGCGTGTGGCCATCCGCGGCATGATGCCCCGCAACATCATCACCAAGGATTCTCTGTCCCGCCTGCACGTCTACCGCGGTGCCGAGCATCCCCACAACGCCCAGAAGCCCGAAGCCTGGGCGGCCAACTAAGCAGGAGGTACAAAGCAATGTATAAGAGCAAGAAGCCTTATCTGTATGGCACCGGCCGCCGGAAGTCCTCCGTGGCTCGCGTGCATCTGTTCCCCAACGGCACTGGCGCCATCACCATCAATGGCCGTGACATCGACGACTACTTCGGCCTGGAGACCCTGAAGCTCATCGTGCGTCAGCCTCTGGCCACCACCGACACCCTGGGCAAGGTGGACATCGAGACCACCGTTACCGGCGGCGGCGTGACCGGCCAGGCCGGCGCCATCCGTCACGGCATCGCCCGTGCCCTGCTGCAGGTCAATCCCGAGTACCGCGCTGCCCTGAAGGCCGCCGGCTTCCTGACCCGCGATCCTCGTATGAAGGAGCGTAAGAAGTACGGTCTGAAGGCCGCCCGTCGCGCTCCCCAGTTCAGCAAGCGCTGATTTATCTGCCACGTCTCAAGAATGCCGCCCAAATGGGCGGCATTCTTTTGTCCAAAACAAACAGGCCGCTGCAAAAGCAGCGGCCTGTTTGTTTTGTCTCTTCACTCCTGGCGTATCCCATAGATCCTGGCAAGATGCAGGATCCGGTTGGCCCAGTTGAAGTGGGTCTTATATTCATTCATCCGCGTGGCGTCCGCGCTGGAAGAGACCAGCAGCCCGCTGTCCTGCTCCCAACTCACGATCCCGCAGGCGTCTTTATAGTCCCGGGCGGACACCTTCAGCATATCATTGACCACGGGTATCTGGTTGGGATGGATCACCGTCTTTCCCACAAAGCCGCTGAGCAGATCCAAAGACAGCTCCCTGCGCAGGCCCTCCTCCCAGCCGGCGCCGGAGTAATACTCCCACACAGGGCCGGAAACCACATAGCGGGTGGCAAAGGTGGTCACAATGTCGATGAGCAGATCCGCCACCGGCCTGACGTCATAGATGGTGTCCCCCACCCCTCTGCGCAGCCCGAAGGCGTGGGAGAGGTCGTTGCCCCCCACACGGATGTTCAGGATCTTGTCCGACACCCGCTCCAGTTCATCCTTTACCCGCGCCAGGTTTTGATACCTGGTGCTGAGGTCGATCATGGCCGCAGACTCAAAGATGGGCATGTAACAGTATCCCGGCTGGCAGGCGGAGATCTCTTCCATGGCCTGAACGTAGGCCCCGCAGTTGTCCACAAAGAATTTGGGCAGAATAAATCCCCGCAGCACATTGGAAAAGGGGCTGTATGCGGCGGCCAGCTTTTTCAGCTGTTGGGGGCTTCTCACCCGAACAAAGACAAGGGGCAGATAAAAGTCCCGCTTGGCCGTGTTGGCACTGATCTGCCGCAGCGTCTCAAACAGTTCCTGCTCCGCCCTGTCCACAGCGGCGTCCGCCACCGTGTCTTCCAGGCAAAACGCCAGGGAAAAGGGC
The DNA here is from genome assembly GCF_944383115.1 of uncultured Flavonifractor sp. Classification (GTDB taxonomy): domain Bacteria; phylum Bacillota; class Clostridia; order Oscillospirales; family Oscillospiraceae; genus Flavonifractor. Next base: position 6,279 of record NZ_CALWOJ010000006.1, read on the forward strand.
TTTGGATACTGTTCCCGCAGCAGCGCATCGGCAATGGTCCTGTGGGCGTTTGCCGGACAATACAGCAAAGCGCCCACGTCATAACCGCTGATCTGTTCCACCATCAGAATCCCTCTTTTAACTGCAAGTGATTCGCAGCAGAGTTTGCTGCCATTCTGATGATTGTATCACAATATACCCAATAAATAAATGGCAAATCAAAAGGAGGCCTTTATTTTTTGTTCCATAATTATTCAGGATATGCGCCCTGCTTTCTGTTGAAAAAAACCGGAAAGATGATATAATGAAATATACTTTATAATTCAGTTGGGGATTATTGATGTGATGCTGAAACATGTGGTGCCGGGAAAGCTGAATGATTTCTTCCTCCCCCTTTCCAACCGTCCGGAAAAGGGCGTATATTTTTGCCGAATTGCAGGGTATACCCCCGCCATTGAGGAATTTATCAAGCAGTATTACGACTGCGCCCGGCGCACCGGCGTCATCATCGACGGCAGAATCCCCAATCCCGATACCAATAATCTGTCCTACTTTTCCGAGATGATGGGGGCGGAGTTCCGGCTGGATCTTCCCTTCCTCCAGGCCAAGCTGCAAAAGTGGCTGCCCCGCATGTCTGACGGGGCCCGGGATACCGTGGTCTCAGCCATTTTTTCCACCTTGCAAGACATGCTGCGCCACGGCAAAAACGAAAATATGCTGCGCAATGCGTACATCAAATACATGTGCTGGCTCTACTACAAATTTGAGCGGATCGTAAATCAGTTGGGTGGGGAATCCTTGCCCAAAATCCTATACGACGGGTCCATCAGCAATTACGAGTTACAGCTACTGGTGGTATTGTCCCGGGCCGGCTGCGACATTGTGCTGCTGGAGCGGGCGGGAGACTCCCCTTACCTCCAGCTGGATCCCCGTTCGGAATACGCTTCTCTCTACCAGGAACCGGGCATGACCCCCTTCCCCCAGCAATTTGATCTGAAGTGGGTCCAGTCCGAGCTGGCCAAGCAGGCCAATCGCCAGCGCCTCTACGGCGCGCCTCCCGCCGTCCGCAACTGTACCAACGCCTGGATGAAAAAGCCTGAGATCAAAGAGATCCTCACCGATCCCAAGGCACGGGGAACCGACCCCGGCCTGTTCTACAACGGGTTCATCCTCCAGCGTGGCGTGGAGGACAAGCTGCTCTTCTCCAACGACATCTTCTCCTTTTACAAGCAGCTGAAAAGCCAGCAGCGGCGGGTGTGCCTGCTCAGCGGCGGCATCCCCGCCCCCACGCCCGAGGAGATCTCCTCCATCCGGCGTCAGAATTATACCAATATGGATCAGCTGGCGGCAGGCCTTGTACCCAACATCCAGTATCCGGCCAATCCCGACCTCCAGCGGTGTATGGTCAAGGCGTTTATCGACCTTCTGTATGAGGAGTCCAAAGCCTCCGGCGGCATGATATCCAGACTCACCAACAAAGCCGTCTATCTGCTGGTATGGCTCAGGCGGTATCAAAAGGAACTGTTTTCCAACTGGAAGATGCCGGAGACGGCAGTGTGGATCCTCTTCGGCAAGTGCGCCACCGCAAACGAGGCGTTGTTTGCGCGGTTTCTCGCCCGGCTGCCGGTGGACGTGCTGGTTTTGCTGCCCGACCTGAATGAGAACTGCCCCCTTCAGGACCCCTCCCTGCTGGAGCTGCGGTTCGAGGCATCCCTGCCTATGGAGCGTTTCCCCGCCGAACCGTCCCAGATGCGGGTCAGTACCGCGGCCTACCAGGCGGAGCGGGAGCTGGATACCCTGATGTATCAGGACTCCGGTCTCTACCGCAACCAGCAGTACGGCAGCGCGGAGACGGTGACCCTGCAAACCATGTATGAGGAAATTGAGCTGCTGTGGGATCAGGAATTGAAGTACCGCCCCAGTTTCGCCGTGACGGGCCAAACCGTGACGGTCCCAGTGCTTCTGGAAAAAATATGCGGCGTGAAAGACGGGCAAATGAACCCCTACTGGGCCAGCATCAAAAAGCTGATCACCCCCGACACCACGGTGATCCGCAGCGTACCCTGGCTCTCCTCCCTGGATCCCAACCCCATCAAGCCCTTTGCCACCCAGTTTTTGAAGAACGGCCGTCTCCAGAAGGCCGCCATCAAAAACCACAAGGCCTACCCATACGGCATCCTGCGTCCGGAAATGCAGGAGCATCTTTTGGATAAGCTGCAGCTGCTGCTGGACCAGCGGACCATCGCGGGCACTTATCAGAACGGGACGGAATACACCGTCATCGCCACCGCCCTCAATTTGAACAAGGACCTGCTGCGGCAGATTCAGAAGTTTGATTTCACCAAGAAGAATCCCAAGCTCATCATCATCAACACCACCGAAAAGATCTTGTCCCTGGAGGACAGCATCCTGGTGGCCTACCTGAATCTTGTGGGATTCGACATCCTGTTCTTTGTCCCCACGGGGTACCAGTGCATTGAGAAATACCTCCCCGCCGGGTATGTAAACGAGCATACGCTGGGCGATTATGTGTACGATCTGTCCGTTCCCGATTTCCATTCCGTCCAGGAGAGCGGGCGCGGTTCCATCAGAAGATTATTTGGAAGGAGTTAATCATTATGGGATTGGACTTTAGCAGACCCGCCTCAGACGCGCCCCAGATGCAAGGTCAGGTTGTATCCGCCCCGCCTGCCGAGCAGGAAGATTTCCAGCAGTACGACATTGTGGCCGACCGTCAGCAGATGAACGAGGCCATGACCAACTCCCCTGAAGTGGACCGGATCGCCAGTCAGATCGAGGTCTATAATCTGGAGTCCATCGTGTCCTTCGGCGCAGGCGCGGCGGAGGAGATCTCCAAATGCTCCGACGTTGTCCTCAACAGCATGAACATGTCCCAGCTGGACGAGTCCAGCGCCATGCTCAACACCCTGGCGAAGATCATGGACAAGTTCGACATTGAGGAGATCAAGGAAAACCCCGGCTTCTTCGGCAAGCTGTTCGGCAATCTGCGCAAGCAGCTGGACAAGATCCTGGCCAAGTACCACACGATGGGCGACGAAGTGGACAAGATCTACGTCCAGCTGAAGAAGTACGAGTCGGAGATCAAGCAGTCCAACCGCAAGCTGGAGGAGATGTTCCAGGCCAACGTCAACTACTACCACGAATTGGTGAAGTACATCCTGGCCGGCGAGCAGGGCTGCCGTGAGCTGGAGGCCTATATCAGCCAGCGTCAGGCGGACATGGAATCCTCCGGCGACAATTCCATCCAGTTTGAATTGACCACGCTGAATCAGGCCCTGATGATGCTGGAGCAGCGCACCCAGGACCTGCGCACCGCGGAAAACGTGGCTATGCAGGCCATCCCCATGATCAAGACCATGCAGTTCAGCAACATGAACCTGGTGCGCAAGATCAACTCCGCGTTTATCATCACCCTGCCCGTCTTCAAGCAGGCCCTCACCCAGGCCATCATGCTCAAGCGCCAGCGCATCCAGGCCGAGGCCATGTCCGCCCTGGATGAAAAGACCAACGAGATGCTGATCCGCAACGCCCAGAATACCGCCGAGCAGTCCAAGATGACCGCCCGGCTGGCCTCTGGCAGCTCCATCAAGATCGAGACTCTGGAAAAGACCTGGCAGACCATTGTTTCCGGTATTGATGAGACCAAGCAGATCCAGGAGAACGCCCGCAAGCAGCGGGTTGAGGATCAGAAGCGCCTGGAGGCCATCAAGGCCGACTTTAATTCCAGATACAACGTACCCGGTAAGAAATAAAGACAACTGAAATAAGGAGGATCACGGCTATGCCTATCAATCTGACTAAGGGACAAAAAGTGGATCTGACCAAAGGCAACCCCGGCCTGACCAAGATCGTGGTGGGCCTGGGCTGGGACGTCAACGCCTTTGACTCCGGCGCGGCGTTCGACCTGGACGCGGCGGCCTTCATGACCAACGCCTCCGGCAAGTGCCCCACGGAGAAAGAGTTCGTCTTTTACGGCAACCTGGAACACGCCAGCGGCTCGGTCAAGCATATGGGCGATAACCTGACCGGCGAAGGCGACGGCGACGACGAGCAGATCGCGGTGGATCTGTCCAAAGTTCCCGCCAACGTGGAGCGCATCGCTTTTACCGTCACCATCTACGACGCCGAGACCCGCAATCAGAACTTCGGCCAGGTCTCCAACGCCTACATCCACATCCAGGACATGGTATCCGGAGCGGATCTGATCCGGTACGACCTGGGCGAGGATTTCTCCATTGAGACCGCCATCGTGGTGGGCGAGCTGTACCGCCACAACGGCGAGTGGAAGTTCAACGCCATCGGCAGCGGCTTCCAGGGCGGCCTGGCGGCCCTGTGCGGCCACTACGGCATTGAAGTTGCATAAAAAGGAGGATATTGTATGCCTGTCAGTCTGAAAAAGGGGCAGAAGGTCAGCTTGACCAAGGACAATCCCGGTCTGAGCCGGGTGGTTGTGGGCCTGGGCTGGGATGTGAACGCCTTTGATACCGGCGGCGCGTTTGACCTGGACGCCGCGGCCTTCCTGCTGGGGGAGAACGGCAAGACCACCTGCAGTGAAGATTTTGTGTTCTACGGCAACCTGCGCCATCCCTCCGGCGCCGTGGAGCATCTGGGCGATAACCTGACCGGCGTAGGCGACGGCGACGACGAGCAGATCAAAATTGACCTGACCCGTATCCCCCCCAACATCAGCCGGGTGGCGTTCACTGTAACCATTTATGAGGCGGAGGAGCGCCGTCAGAATTTCGGCCAGATCAACAACGCCTTTATCCGCATTTTTGACGAAACCAACGGCCAGGAGATCCTGAGATACGACCTGGGCGAGGATTTCTCCATCGAGACCGCCGCCGTGTTCGGCGAGCTGTACAAGAACAACGGCGAGTGGAAGTTCAACGCCATCGGCAGCGGCTATCAGGGCGGTCTGGCGGCCCTGTGCGCCAACTATGGCATTGATGTGGAATAAGAGGAGGCAGCCATGGCCATCAGTCTTGAAAAGGGCAAAAAGGTAAATCTCCAGAAACAGCAGAACACCGGCCTGGGGGAAATCCTGGTAAACTTAAACTGGAACACCCGCCCCGCCAAACAGGGCTTCTTTGCCAGCCTTATGGGCGGCAACAAGGGCGGTATTGACCTGGATCTGGGCTGCCTGTACGAGCTGAAAAACGGAAGGAAGGGTACTGTGCAGGCCCTGGGGAACGCATTCGGTTCCCTCCGGCAGGAGCCCTACATCGCCCTGGACGGCGACGACCGGACGGGCGCCGTCACCACAGGCGAGAACCTGCGCATCGACGGCAACCGGATCTCCGAGATCCAGCGGGTGCTGGTCTACACCTTCATCTATGAGGGCGTGGCCAACTGGCAGCAGGCCGACGCCGTGGTCACCATCAAGTACCCCGGCGCAGAGGACCTGGTGGTAAAGATGGACTCCTACAACTCCAGAGACATCATGTGCGGCCTGGTGCTTCTGGAAAACGTCAATGACGAGACCTTCAGCGTGGAAAAGATTGTCCAGTTCTATCCCGGCCACAAGGCGCTGGACCAGGCCTTCCACTGGGGCCTGCGCTGGACGGCGGGCCGCAAATAACGAGGAGGTAACACAGATATGTCTGTCAGCTTACAAAAAGGGCAAAAGGTCAGCCTGACCAAAGAGAGCAGAGAGGGCCTTAACAAAGTGATCGTTGGCCTGGGTTGGGACGAGGCCAACCCCGCCGGCAAGGGCGGGCTCTTCGGTTCCCTCTTCTCCAAGCCCACCCAGGCCATCGACTGCGACGCCTCGGCCCTCATGCTGCAAAACGGGCGTCTGGCGGACGGCAAAGACGTGATCTATTACGGCAACCTGACCCACAGATCGGGCACCGTAAGGCACATGGGCGATAACCTGACCGGCGCCGGGGACGGCGACGACGAGCAGATCACCATTGAGCTTGACCGGGTGCCTGCGGAATACGACCGGATTGTGCTGGTGGTCAACATCTATCAGGCCATGGCCCGGCAGCAGCATTTCGGCATGATCCAGAACGCCTTTATCCGCATTGTGGACGCCCGCAACAATCAGGAGCTTTGCAAGTTCAACCTGTCGGAAAACTACAACGGCATGACCGCCATGATCTTCGGCGAGGTCTACCGCCACAACGGCGAGTGGAAATTCAACGCCGTGGGTCAGGCCACCACCGATCCTGCGCTCTCCGATCTGTGCAGACGCTATATGTAAGCCTTACGCCTATCCACAGTTTGAAACGACTTATATACACAGGCAGGGAGGAGAAGGGAATGGACCCATTCCTTCTCTTATCCTGTGTCTACAGGAGAAAGAGACATGCACTATAACGGACTTACAGACAAAGAAGTTGCCGAATCCAGAGCGAAATACGGCAGCAACCAGATCCCGGACTCAGAACCCACCACATTCTGGGCAGAATTTAAGGAGACCTTCGGCGACCCCATGATCCGTATCCTGCTGGCCATTGCCGCGCTCATGATCGTCATGTGCATCTTTGGCTATGCGGACATCTATGAACCCATCGGGACCATCGTCGCCGTCCTCATCGTGGCCTTTGTCTCCGCCAAGACCGGCGTGGCCAGCGACACCAAATTCCGTCAGCTGAAGGACCGCACCAAGAAGGACCAGTGCAAAGTCTACCGAAACGGCCTTGTGGCCGTCATCGACATCGACGACGTGGTGGTGGGCGACAAGGTCCTGCTGCAGTCCGGCGACAAGATTCCCGCCGACGGCGTGCTGATCCACGGCAGCATCCGGGTGGACAACTCCGCCCTCAACGGCGAGGCGGAGGAGTGCCCCAAGTTTGAGGCGCCCGAACACTTCCGTCTGGCCGACGAGATCACCGGCGACACCTTTGTGGACAAGCACTCCCTGTTCCGGGGCGCCGTACTGTTTGACGGTGAGGGCGTTCTGGACGTTCAAAAAGTGGGGCTGTCCACCATGATGGGCAAGATGGCGGAGGAGATGCAGGACGACGAGCCCGACTCCCCCCTCAAGGTCAAGCTGGCCCGCCTGGCAAACATGATCTCCAAGTTCGGCTACATCGGCGCCATCGTCATCGCCGCCATGTACTTCGGCTACTATATCCTGTCCGCAGGCGGATTTGGGCCTTATTTCGCCTCCGACGCCACCGTGATCATCAAAGATATCGTGGAGGCGGTCTCCCTGGCGGTGGTGATCATTGTGTGCGCCGTGCCCGAGGGGCTGCCCCTGATGATCTCCCTGGTGCTGATGCAGAATACCAGCAAGATGCTGGACCACAACGTGCTGGTCCGCAAAGCGGAGGGCATCGAGACCGCCGGGTCCCTCAACATCCTGTTCAGTGATAAGACGGGCACCATCACCAAGGGACACCTGGAGGTGGTGGAGTTCTTTACGGCGGACGGGATCACCATCCCCATCTCCGATCTGCCCAAGCACGGCAAGATCAAGAGCATGGTGGATCTGGCCATCGGCAAGAACACCCAGTCCATGTTCGACGCCCAGGGCAACGTGATCGGCGGCAACGCCACCGACCAGGCTCTGATGAAATTCCTGGGCGCGGAACTCTTCAACAGTCTGGAGTCCTCCTGCACCGTAACTCTGTCCCAGGGCTTCAACTCCGCAAACAAATTCAGCCAGGCCTACCTGGGCGAGCTGAAAAAGACCTTCTACAAGGGCGCGCCCGAGCGGCTGCTGGCCGTAGCCAAAACCTATCTGAGCATCAGCGGCGAGGAGCGGGAGATCTCTCTGGACGCCATCAACGCCAAGATCGACGAGCTGGCCAACCGCTCCATGCGGGTGCTGGCCTTCGGCTACTCCAACCAGAACATGACGGAGAACCAGATCAATCCCGATACCACCATCATCGGCTTTGTGGGCATTCGGGACGACGTGCGGCCTGAGGCACGGGAGGCCATTTCCGCCGTTCAGCACGCCGGCATCCAGGTGGTCATGATCACCGGCGACCGGCTGGGCACAGCCGTGGCCATCGCCAAGGACGCCGGCCTTCTGAAAACGGAAGACGATATCGCCCTCACCTCCGGCCAGCTGAATGAATTGAGCGATGACGAGGTTAAGGAGATCATCCCCCGCATCCGGGTCATCGCCCGGGCGCTGCCCACCGACAAGTCCCGCATGGTGCGCCTGTGCCAGGAGATGAACCTGGTGGTGGGCATGACGGGCGACGGCGTGAACGACTCCCCCGCCCTCAAGCGCGCCGACGTGGGCTTTGCCATGGGCAGCGGCACCGAGGCCGCCAAGGAGGCCGGCAAGATCGTCATCCTGGACGACAACTTCAAGTCCATCAAGGACGCCATCTGGTACGGCCGCACCATCTATCACAATATCCTGAAGTTCTGCAAGTTCCAGCTTGTGATCAACGTGGCTGCCGTCATCGTCAGCGCCATCTCCCCCTTCTTCGGGGTGGAGGAACCGCTGAAAGTGACCCATCTGCTCTTCGTCAACCTGGTAATGGACGGCCTGGGCGCCATCATGCTGGGCAACGAACCGGCCCAGGAACACTATATGACCGAAAAGCCCCGCAGGCGGGACGAGAGCATTGTCAGCAAGGCAATGATGGTCCAGATCGTCATTATGGGCCTGTGGCTCACCGTGCTGAGCTTCGTATTCCTGAAGGCCCCCTTCTTCGACCAGTTCTTCGCCACCTATGAGCAGAAGCTGTCGGCCTACTTCGTCCTGTTCATCTGGAGCGCCCTGTTCAACGGCTTTAATGTCCGGGTCGACGGGTTCGGTATCTTCAAGGGTCTGAACGAAAACACCGGTTTTATGAAGGTATTCTTCGCCATTATCCTGGTACAGGCCCTCATCGTCAACGCGGCGCTGGTTCCGGTGGAAGCGTGCGCATGGATCGGCAATATGTTCAGCTGCGTGCCCTTCGCCCCTCTGGGCTGGGTAGTGGTAGGAATCCTGGCGGCAACTATGATCCCCGTGGACATGCTCCGCAAAGCCCTGACCCCCAAAAAGTAACACAGGAAGGGGCGCCCGCAAAGGGCGCCCCTTCCCAACCGATGGGAGATCCCTGTCCATGAAAAAACTGCAATACAATGCTCCGGTAATCCTGAGCTTTTTCTTCCTGTCCCTGCTGGCCCTGCTGCTGGGCTACCTGACAAAGGGCTGGACCACCACCGCCCTCTTTTCCGTTTACCGGGCGTCTCTGGCCAACCCCCTGACCTACGTCCGCTTCCTGGGGCATGTGCTGGGCCACGCCGACTTCAACCACTTCCTGGGGAACATGCTGCTGCTTTTGGTGGTGGGCCCGCCGCTGGAGGAAAAGTACGGAAGCCGCGCCCTACTGGCCGGCATCCTGTTTACCGCCCTGGTCTCCGGCATTCTGCAATTCATTCTCTTCCCCCATACCGCCCTCCTGGGCGCCAGCGGTATCGTATTCATGCTCATTATGCTGGCCTCCGTCTCCGGCATGCGGGGTGGAAAGATCCCCCTCACCCTGCTCCTGGTAGGCGCCCTCTACCTGGGCCAGGAAATCTACTCTATTGTTTTCGTCAATGACAGCGTGGCCAACTTCATGCACATCGTCGGCGGCGTCTGCGGCACGGGCTTCGGGCTGCTGGCCGGCAGGAAACGTCCGGCCCGTTGATACTATAACAGCGAGGAAACCATCTATGCCTGAGTACACAAGCCAAAACACCCTGCGCATCGCCAAACGCTTCCATAACCGGAAGCGGACCTATCTGCTGGTCAACCCGCTGCAGGCAAAGCACATCCCCGTTCAGCCCTCCCGCGCCCTTGCCATGATGGACGCGCTGGGGGCGCGGCTGGCCCGGAAGTACCCGGACGCCGGACTGGTGATCGGCTTTGCAGAGACGGCCACCGCCATCGGCGCGGTGGTAGCCGGGCATATGGGCCCTCACTGCGTCTACCTGCACACCACCCGGGAGTCCTTCCCCGGCGCGCTCCACTGGATCGAATTTCAGGAGGAACACAGCCACGCCGTGGAGCAGAAGCTGAGCGACGACGCCCTGTCGGAGCAGCTTTCCAAAACTCACTGTGTGATTCTGGTGGACGACGAGATCTCCACCGGCGCCACCCTGCTCAACATGGTGGCCCAGCTCAGGCAGCGCCATCCCTGCCTGGCGGAAAAACAGATTGTAGCGGCCTCCATCCTGAACCGGGTGTCCCCGGAACATGAGGCGCGGATGCGGCAGGCGGGGGTCCAAAGCGAATATCTGGTCAAACTGCCCCAGGAGGATTACGCCGCCCTGGTGGCTCCCATCGAGATCCGGGAGGCGGACCCGGCCCTCCCCCGCCCCCTGTCCTTTCAGCGCCGGACGCTGTCCTGCCCGCCGCCGGGCGACCCCAGGCTGGGCGTGCCCTTTTCCGACTACCGGCAAAGCTGTCTGGTCATGGCCCGGGCCTTTTTGGAGCAGGCCCTCCCCCACATTCCCGCCGGCAGCCGCATCCTTACTCTGGGCACGGAGGAGTGCATGTACCCCGCCCTTGTGCTGGGAGCCATGCTGGAGGAGATGGGGCGGGACTATCAGGTGCGCTGCCATGCCACCACAAGAAGTCCCATCGGCGTCTGCCCCGATCCCGGCTATCCCATCCGCTCCGGATGCCGCCTCCCCAGCTTCTACGACGGGGAGCGGACTACCTATCTCTACGATCTGGAACCCTGCGACGTGCTGATCGTCATCTCCGATACACCGGCGGAGGGGACCGACGCGCTGTGCAGTCTGGTGGGCGCGTTCCCGCCCGACGGGGTGCGGAAGGTCTTTTATCTCCAAGGAGGGCAACATGTTTGGTACCTATAAGCCCCAGGATGTCACAATCCTGCTGAAGGATATCACCGGGTTGGTGGAACCCCTTCCCACCGGGGAGCGGGAGAAACGAATCCAGAGCGGCGTACACTACTCCGAGATGCTGCCGCTGGAATACGAACCTTCCCCGGCCTATCTTGCGGCCTACCAGGACGCGCTGCGCCGCTACGCCCCCATAACCGCCCGGGCGGTGGCCTCCGTGGCCCGTCAGATCTGGCAGGAGAAGGGCGGGGACGCCGTTCTGGTCTCCCTGGCCCGGGCCGGCACCTCCATCGGCGTGCTGATCAAACGGTACATCGCCCTGGCCTATCACGAGGATGTGAAGCACTATACCATCTCCATCATCCGGGGCAGAGGGATCGACCGCAACGCCATGTCGTACATCCTGGCCCGCCACCGGCCGGATCAGCTCCAGTTCGTGGACGGCTGGACCGGGAAGGGCGCCATTCAGTCGGAGCTGAATAAAGCCATGGCAGACTACCCCGGCGTGGACGCCGGGCTGGCCGTCCTGTCCGACCCGGCCCACCTGGCGGGGAAGTGCGGCACCCACGACGACTTTCTCATTGCCAGCTCCTGCCTCAACTCCACCGTCTCCGGCCTGTTGAGCAGAACGTTCTACCGAAGCGACCTCATCGGCCCCGACGACTTCCACGGCGCGGCCTATTACCCCCACCTGAAGGAGAAAGACCTGACCTACTCCTTTATCCAGGCGGTGGAGGCTCACTTCCCCGCCCAGCCGGCTCCCGTGCCGGAGAATGCGGCCCCGTCCAGGCCCGCTCTGGAGGAAGTGGACGAGATTTGCAGGCGCTTTTCCATCTCCGACCGCAATCTGGTCAAGCCCAGCATTGGGGAGGCCACCCGGGTGCTGCTGCGGAGGATGCCCTGGAAGGTGCTGGTCCACAGCATGCACGACGAGGCCCATCTGGGCCACATCTATCAACTTGCAAAGGAGAAAGGCGTACCGCTGATGGAGTACCCGCTGGTCAACTACCGGGCCTGCGGGCTCATACAGTCCATCGCCGACAGCTGACTATGCCAGGAACCATTTTTGCCAGCGATCTGGACAACACGCTGCTCTTCTCATGGAAACACGCTGTGGAGGGCGACCTCTGCGTGGAGTTTCTCAACGGGGCGCCCCAGGGCTATTTGACCGGGGAGGCGCCGTCGTACCTGGAACGGATCATGCGGCACGCCCTTTTTGTCCCGGTCACCAGCCGGTCGGTGGAGCAGTATCTGCGCATCCAGTTTCCACACCGCTGCCGCCCCCGGTATGCGGTGGCGGCCAACGGCGCGCTGCTGCTGACGGACGGCAAGATCGACCCGGCATGGCGGGAGGAGTTTACCCAGGCGGTGGCCCCGTGGCAGGACGCCCTTCAGGCCGCCCTGGAGGCTCTGTCCGCCCTGCCCCAGGGCAAACGCTGCCGCATTGTGGACGGGATGTTCGCCTTTGCCGCCTGCGATAACCCCCAGGACGCCCTTGCGCTGAGCGGCGCGCTGGAGGGCGTCACCCCCCTCCAGGTATCGGTCACGGGGCGGAAGGTCTACCTGTTCCCCCCGCCGGTCAACAAAGGCGCCGCCGTCCAGAAGCTGCGCCGCCGCCTTCAGGCGGATCGGGTCATCTGCGCCGGAGACAGCGTGATTGACGTACCCATGCTGCAACAGGCGGACGTAGCCATCCTGCCTGATGCGGCGCTGCTGGAGGGCGCGCAGTCCTCCGCCCAAGTGGTCTGCGCGCCGCCGGGCCGCTTCTACGACTTCGTGTTGCAGGAGGCGCTGCGCCGCGTCTCTCCACAGCCCTGCCCGAACCAGACCGGTTGATCCCCTTCCCCGCCGGTACTTGCAACCTATCCCTCCATTGAGAACACCTTATCTGCAAAGGAGCGGAACCTATGGCAGACTACAGGCAGTATTTCCAGGCGGTCCTCCGGCCGTCCTCCGACCATATGATCGAGGAATTTTTTGCGCTGAGCGGCAGATACTCCAACTTTCAGAAAGAGACCTGCTTCATCCGCTATCTGAGCCGGGGAAACTACGGTCCCATCATGGAGAAGCTCCGTCTGTGGCAGGAGGACCCCTCGGCCCGGCGCAGCGGCTATGTGTTTGTACCCGCCCTGGCCAGGCAGCCGGATCAGACGGAGCTGGCCAACTATGTGACGCTCTATCACCAGGGGGACTGTCAGCTGCCCTTCCACTTTGAAAACAACATCCTGGAGGGCGTGTTTCAGGCCCAGTTTCGTCACACCCTGGACCTGTTCCGGCAGAGCCGGGGCCGGGCGGAGGAATCCATCATCAGAAACGCCGCCATTAAGCTGCTGTACTGGATCGACCTGTATTTCCCCCAGCTCTTCACCCAGACCCGCGCCATCCGCTGCTTCCCCAAGTTTGCGTGCGGCGGGACGGTGAAGCTGCCGGAATACCTGTTTCTCTGCCTGCTCTACCAGATGGGCTGCGACGTGCTGTATGTGGGACGGGACCAGGACGTGTGCGTCACCGACCCCGACCTGCTCCGCCTGTCCGTGCTGCTGGAAGAACCGGAACAGCAGCAGCCGCAGCTCCGCCCGGCGGAGGAGATCAGAACCCGCCCCGGCGTCTCCATTCCCCGGCGGCCGGCGGAGGCTCCCCCCGTTCCGCGGCAGGCCCCACCCGCGCCCGCTGCCAACGGGCAGCCGCTGGAATATACCGAACTTGCCAAACTGGCCCTTTCCGTGGTCATGCTCCAGGTATATGACCAGAACGACCAGTGCTTCAAAACCGGCTCGGGCGTCATTGTCAACCAGTCGGGCTACATCCTGACCAACTTCCATGTGGTGGCCGGCGGCCGCTATTTCGGCATCCTGCTGGAAGAGGAGCAGGACGTCTGCTACACCGACGAGCTGATCAAGTATAATCAGGATCTGGATCTTGCCATCCTGCGCATGAACAAGCGCAGAGCGCCCATCCCCATCTGGAAGGATTCCTCCCCACTGGTCAGGGGTCAGAAAGTGGTGGCTATCGGAAGTCCCCTGGGCCTGTTCAACACGGTCTCCGACGGGATCATCTCAGGGTTCCGCATGGTGGGAGAACGCTCCATGATCCAGTTTACCGCCCCCACTTCCCACGGCAGCAGCGGCGGGGCGCTGCTGGATTTGTACGGCAACCTGATCGGCATCATCACCGGCGGATTTGACGACGGCCAGAACCTTAACCTGGCTGTGGATGCCAAAACCATACTGGCTTTTTCCAAGGGGCTCTTGTGATCCGGTACAGGATAACAAGCAGGGGTCTCCGGGCGCTGAGCGCCCGGAGACCCCTGCTGTATCTTACCGCTGTTGTTCAGTTGCTGCCTTTGGGCAGGAAGGGGAGCAGCGCATCGGCAAGGCCGGTGACCGGCATGGTCTGGAGGGTCACCTTGCCGGGGCCGGTGATCACCGTATTGAACAGGCCCTCCCCGCCGAAGAGGACGTTTTTCACGCCCTTGATCATCTGTACATCAATGGAACAGGTGGCGTCCATCATGGCCAGGTTGCCGGTATCCACCACAATGCTCTGCCCCGGCTTCAGCTCGTATTCCACCACCGAGCCGTCCAGTTCCACAAAGGCCATGCCGTAACCGGACAGCTTCTGCATGATAAAGCCCTCACCGCCGAAAAAGCCGGTTTTCATCTTTTTCTGGAAGTGGATGGACAGCTCCACTCCCTGCTCCGACGCCAGAAAGCCCCGCTTCTGCACGATGATCGGATGGGCCGGGTCGATAGGGATGGCCCGAATGGTGCCGGGCAGGCTGGAGCCAAAGGCAATCATGCCCGGGCCGCCTACCGCCGTATATGTATTCTGGAAGATGGAGTCACCGGAAAACATCCGGCCAAAGGCCTTGCCAATGCCCCCCGCGCCGGTAGACATCTCCATATTGGGGGACATCCAAACCATAGACCCCCGCTCGGTGATCATGGACTCGCCGGCGGCCACCTGACAAATCACTACCGGCATGGGCTCTCCCTTGATCTCATACTGCATACCATCGCCTCCTCATCAAATGGGTTTCCAAAATGAGTATACGATAGAGGCCGCTGGGATGCAAGCCGTTTTTCGTCAGACTTCCACCCCCTCCAGGCGCATGACCGACACCTCAAAGGCGGTGCGCTGACGGCTTTCGCCATTCTCCAGCTTGGTGTAGGCCCGGCTTTGGAGGCGGCCCTCCAGCCGCACCCCGTCCCCTACCTCCAGCTCGCCGCAGCAGCGGGCCAGGGCGCCCCAGGAGATGCAGGGCAGATAGTCCGCCCGGCCGTACTTCCGGTTCACCGCCAGCATCAGATCGCAGATCTCCCGGCCCAGAGGGGTGCGTCGGAACACCGGCGGCTTGCACAGTACCCCGGCCAGGGTGAGCCGGTTCTCGTTGGGCCCCTCCCCCGGCTTGATGCTCTTGGCATGCAGGGTGATAACCAGCTTGCTGCCGGTGCCGCTTTTGTTGTTGAAGGAGCGCACCTCCCCCTCCACCTCCACCGGCATGCCCGCTTTTACCGGGCAATCCTCCAGCATCCCTTTGGGGACAATGACGTTGATGGTGTCCTCCGACCCGGACAGCCGGAGGACGGTGAGGGGAAAGGTCTCGTATACCACGCCGTGAGTCTCATGGGACCACACCGGGTCCGCCGCGGCGGTACCCCGGAGCAGCGCCCGGTTTTCATTCCATCCTGTCTGCATATCCATCCACACTCCTGCCTGTTTTGGGTAGCTGTGGAATCTATATGCGGGTTTGTCCCAGGATATGCCCTACTGCTGGTTCTGCCAGTCGGCGGGATAGACGAAATAGAGAAACCGGGCGTGGCCGGTGACCGAGAACTGGATCTCGCTGCCCTTGGGAATGTGGATCAGCTCCCCCGGCCCGGCGGACACCTTCTGCCCGTTGCACAGGATGTCCAGCCGCCCCTCCACCACATAGTCCATCTCGTCGTAGTTAAGGGTCCAGGGGAAGGTGGTATCGGTCATCTCCATGATACCCACCCCCAGCCTGGGGGACTGCTCCAGGGTGAACAGGTCACAGGTGTATACCTGGTCACCGGGGTTGCCGGTGATCATCCGGTGGGCCTCTGTAACGGTGATGGCAGGCACTTTCACCGCCTGCACCCCGCCCCCCAGATGCTCCAGCAGCACCTGGCGGATGATCTCTTCCAGCCGGTTACGCTCCATGCCGCTCCTCCTTTCGGGTCAGGAACATAGCCACCGCCACGGCGGTGACGCCGCCCACCAGCTTGCCCACGATCATGGGGAAGATCATGGTGGAATCAAAGCCGGCGGTAAAGCCCAGATGGTCGCCGAACACGAAGGCCGCCGACACGGCGAAGGCCACGTTGATAATCTTGCCCCGGCGGTCCATGTCGTGGAGCATCTGGAACATGGGGATGTTGTTGGCCAGAGTGGCCACCATCCCCGCCGCCGCCACGTCGTTCATGCCCAGAAGGCTGCCCAGCTTCATCAGGGGCTTGCGGAACACCTTGGTAATGACGTACACCAGGGGGAAGGCCCCCGCCAGCACGATGGCGATATCGCCCACGATGCTGATGCCCTCGTCAATGGAGTTGAGGCCGGGGATGACGGTGAGGGGGGTCAGGGCCTCAATGATGGCGGCGGCCAGGCCGATGGTGATGATGATGACAATGATGCGGCCAAAGACCTGGAAGCCCTTCACCATGCCGTTAGGCACAAAGGCCAGCCCCAGGGCGATGAGTACCGCGAACAGGATGATGGGCAGCAGATTGCGGGCCACCATCCCCACCGGGAACCCGGCCACCAGGCCGCCCACAAAGCTGCCGATGGGAATGGTGATGACGCCGGCCAGCACGCCGGTGGCCAGGGCGGGTCGGTCCTCGGCTTTAATGATACCCAGGCCCACCGGGATGGTAAAGACGATGGTGGGCCCCAGCATGGCGCCCACGATGAGGCCGCCGAACTGGCCCGCCTCCTCGGTCAGGGCCAGCTCCTGGGCCAGAGGGGCGCCTCCCATGTCGTTGGCCAGGATGGTGCCGGCAAACATGGCCGGGTCGGCCCCCAGGGCCTGATAGAAAGGCACCACCACCGGCCGCAGCAGGTTGGCCAGCACCGGGGCCAGGCAGATGATACCCACCATAGCCAGGGCCAGGGAGCCCATAGCCAGGATACCCTCCTCAAACTTCTCCCCCAGGCCGAACCGGTTGCCGATGATCCGGTCGATGGCGCCCAGGGCCATAAAGAGTACCATCAGATAGACGATGATCTCGTTGATGGACATAAACTGTCCCTCCCTTTTGTAAAACGGAGCGGCGCGGGGGCCGCCCCCTTATGGATCAATGATCCCAATGACGGCGGCGTCCACCGGTACGTCCGCACCGGCGGCAATGCGGGCCGCCCCGCCGGTGGCAATGAGGACCCGCTCGCCCTCACCCGCCCCCACGCAGTCGGCACACACCATCAGTCTGTCCCCCACCTCCACCGTCAGAAAGGTCTGGCCGGTGAGGTTGGGGGCTTTTTTTGTGGCCCATACCTTACCGGCCACCTGTCCCAGCAACACAGATCCCCATCTCCCTCAGCTGCCGCTCCAGGGCCAGGCAGCGGCGATAGATTGACGGCGGGGCGGTGCGGCGGTAGAGCCGGTACTCCAGCGCCTTCCGCTCCAGACACACCCGCGCCCCCGCCAGCAGGGCGGCCAGCACCTCGGTCTCCCCCGGACTGGCCGGGGCCAGGGCGGCCAGCCGTCCCATAGCCCCTACCGGCAGCCAGGTAATCACCAGGGTGCGCCCCCGCCACTCCAGCCTCACGGCAAAATCAGTCCCCGGTCGCCTTTTTTGAACCCGCAGGCATTGGCCTCTGTCTCCCCACAAAAGGCATAGCCTTTTGCGGGGGCCCCGGACTTTTTATCTGCTCGGGCGAAGTGAATTCGCCCTGCGCCGAGGTTTTGCCACTGGCAAAACGCTCGTGACGCGCCAAAAGGCGCGGTAACTCCTCGGCCAACATCAGACATGGCTCTATCCTCCTGGCAGGATCAACGCCCGGTCACCCTTTTTGAAGCCGCAGGCATTTGCTTCGTCATAGTCAATGTGGGCTGCAGCAGCAAACTGGGGGGATACCCGCACCTCCACCCCTTCAAAGGTGAGGGGGCGCTGGGTGAGGCACTTGAGCCGCACCTCCTGCCCGTTTTCCACCCCGAAGCGGGCGGCGTCCGCCGGGGTCATGTGGATGTGCCGCTTGGCGGCAATAACCCCCCGGTTCAGCCGCAGCACCCGGTCTCCATTGCGCAGGGTGATGCCGGGGGTGCCCTCAATGTCCCCCGACAGCCGCACCGGGGGCGTAATGCCCAGCACCACGCCGTCGGTGAGGGAGATCTCCACCTGGCTCTCCTTCCGCTCGGGGCCCAGCACCACCACGTTGGGGATGGACCCTTTCGGCCCCTCCAGAGTCACCCGCTGGGCGGCGGCAAACTGCCCCGGCTGGGACAGGTCCTTCACCCGGGCAAGCTGGAAGCCGGGGCCGAACAGAGTCTCCAGATCGGCCCGGGACAGGTGGACGTGGCGGCCGCTGGCCTCCACCTCCACCGTCAGGCGGTTTACGATCTGTGCCGCCAGGGCCTCAATATTGATGGTATTAAGCGTGTTCATATTGTCCCGCCTTTAACTTGATCATCATGATCCACATGAGGGAGGACAGCCGGTTCAGGGCCAGGATGATGTCCCCCCGGGTCACATTGCCCTCCACATCCTTGAAGGCGGCGTAGGCCGACAGTTCGGTCTGCCGCACCAGAGTGCGCACCTTGTTCACCGCCAGCAGGGCGGGCCCGTCGGTGTAGGCGGGCAGGAAGTGGGGCTGGCCCAGGTGCTTATCCGGGTAGTGGGAATACTCCCGCAGCTGCCCGGCGTCGTAGCCGCACAGGTGCAGCTCCCCCACCGGCTCGTCCAGCACATCGCACCGGATGAGCCGCCGCACCAGGGCCAGAGCCTCCTCCAGTTCCTTTACCAGAAGCGGATAGGCCTGGGACGCCTGCTGGGCCAGCATGATCTCCCCCTCCAGGGCGTCGATCATGCCCCGGAAGGCGATGCGGGGGTGGTCCTTACGCACCAGGATGTTGCCCTTCAGGTGGGTCATATGCTCCGGCTTTTCGTTCAAAGTGGCGCCGAAGAGGGTACGGTATTTACCAGGGGCGGGTGCGCCGGCATCCTCCCGCCCCTGAGGGAATACCGCCTGAATCTTGTGGGCGGCCAGCCAGTCCCGGGCGCCGGGGGTCAGCTTCTGGTCGCGGTTGACCACCACCGGCCCCCGGGTGCCGTTGTCCGACATGCGCCGCACGTCCTCACGGGTGAGCAGCTCCATTTATTCGCTCATGCCCTCGCCGCCGTGGGGCAGAATGTGGTCCACCTCGGCATGGGGACGGGGGATGACGTGGACGGAGATCAGCTCGCCCACCTTCTCGGCGGCGGCGGCGCCGGCGTCGGTGGCGGCGTTGACGGCTCCCACGTCGCCCCGGACCATGACGGTTACCAGACCGCCGCCCACCTGCTCCTTGCCCACCAGCTGCACGTTGGCGGCCTTCACCATCGCGTCGGCGGCCTCAATGGCCCCCACCAGTCCCTTGGTTTCCACCATACCCAGCGCGTTCGTATTTGCCATGTTCTGTTTCCTCCTGTCAGTTGTCTGTTTCATAGGCTCCGCCGGTTGGGCGGGCGCCGGTTTGCTTCTTCTGCCCCGGCCCGGCTGGGCCTTCTTCTTTTGGGTCTCCGGGGGATGCTGGGCGGCGTAGCTGCCGCTGCCCGCCCCCTTATGCCCCGGCGCGGCCAGGGCCGCCTCCACCGGCATGTGGGGGGCTCCCCCCGCCTGGCCGGCCTCCTCCCCGTTGGCGGAGCGGACATCGTGTTCCATGTCCTCCTCCAGCCCCTGGGGTTTTTCGGCCAGCAGGGCATTGGTCAGGTTCTGGGCCTCCTGCAAGATGGCCTCATGGGGGTCCAGCAGCACGCCGTCGGCGTTGACTTCGCTCATCTTACCTCAGCCTCCCCATGATCTGCTCCACCAGGCGGTTGAGCAGGGTCTCGTCCACGGTGCAGGAGGAAAGGGCCGGGCTGCTCCCCCGCAGCTCCTCCAGTTCCTTCACACCCCAGGCCACCCGCTTGATGTTGATGAGATCCAGGGGCCCGATGTTGTTGGAGCTGGACGACCCGCCCACCGCGCCGCAGCCCAGGGTGAGGGCGGGGAACAGGCAGGTGGTGGCCCCGATGCCGCCCAGGGCGGAGGGGGTATTCACCAGCACACGGCTGGCGGGAACGGCGGCAGCAAACCGCTTGGCTACCTGCTCGTCCTCGGTGTGGATGGAGAAGGTGTGACCCGCGCCCTCCCACTCCAGGATCTCGATGCAGCGGTTCAGCACCGCCTCCTCGTCCTCCTCCACAAAGCAGCCCAGGATGAGGCCCAGCTTCTCGCTGGAGTAGGGGTGGCCCTTGCCCACCCCGGTCTCTTTGGCCACCAGCACCCGGGCGGAGGGGGGCACCCGGTTCAGGCCCGCCAGCTGGGCCACTGTGGACACGCTCTTGCCCACGATGGCCGGGTTCATGGTGCCGTTGGGTCGGAGAATGAAGCGGGAGAGCTGCTTTGTCTCCTCCTCGTCCAGCAGGTAGGCCCCCTGGGCACGGAGGGCGGCCTTGACCGCCGGTTCCATTCGCCGGGTCATGATGACGCTCTGCTCGCTGGCGCAGATGGTGCCGTTGTCAAAGGTCTTGGAGTCCAGGATGCGCTTTACCGCCTGCTCCACGTTGGCGGTGTGGTGGATATAGGCCGGGCCGTTGCCGGCACCCACGCCGATGGCGGGGGTGCCGGAGGAGTAGGCCGCCTTCACCATGGCCGCGCCGCCGGTGGCCAGGATGAGCCGGGTGGTGTCGTGGCGCATGAGGGCGTTGGTGGCCTCGATGGTGGGGGTGGTGATGCAGGAGATGGCTCCCGTCGGTGCCCCCGCCTCCTCCGCCGCCCGGCGGATCACATTCACCGTCTCCTGAATGCAGTTGGCCGCGCCGGGATGGGGGGAGAACACGATGGGGTTGCCCGCCTTCATGCAGATCATGGCTTTGTAGATCACCGTGGAGGTGGGGTTGGTGGAGGGTACCAGCCCGGCCACCACACCCACCGGCACGCCGATGTCCACCGTCCGATGCTCCCTGTCCTCGGCCAGGATGCCGTGGGTCTTTTGGTCCCGGATGGCCTGGTACAAGGTCTCCGCCGCAAAGCGGTTCTTGATCTCCTTGTCCTCCTTCCGGCCGAAGCCGGTCTCCTCCACCGCCATGTCGGCCAGCCGCCGGGCGTGCTGGGCACCGGCCCGGGAGATGGCTGCCGTGATGGCGTCCAGCTGTTCCTGGGTCATGACGGCCAGGGCTCTCTGGGCCTTTTGTGCCTGGGCCAGCAGGTCCCGGACCTCCTGGATGGAGCGCAGATCTTTATCAAATTCCATAGGGTCACACCTCCTTAGGATGGGCGGCTACCGCCTTCACCGCCTCGGCAAAGGCCGCCGCCGCCGCGTCGCAGGCACTCTGGGTACCGGTGAGAAGGCCGCCGCCGAAGTTGGTCTCGCTGGGGGGCTCAAAGAGGGTCACCAGCTCCACGTCGGAGGCCTTCATGGCCTCGTCCAGACCCACCATGGCCTCCAGGGGCGGAGCGATCAGGTAGGCCAGGGCCTCCCCCTCCCGTACCCCCGCCACCTTGGACAGGTAGGTGCCGGTGCGGGAGACGGTGTGGGCAAAGTAGATGATGGAGTCATCCTGATTGGCGGAGCGAAACCCCGCCCCGCTGTTCATAAAGTCCACGCAGGCCCGCAGGCCGGACTGAACCTCCGCCGGGTTGGGCCCGGCCAGGATGCCGATGACCTCGCCGGCCAGGGCGGTGGAGGCGTTGGCCGCACCGGCATAGAGGGACTTGCCGTACACCACCTCCACCGCCGCCGCCTTGGTGGCCTCGTCCAGGGCGCAGTAGGTCATGTCGTCGCTGTCGGCGGTGATGAGGCCGATAGAGCGGTACTGTTTGGGCAGGCCCAGCTTTTTGGCCAAAGTCTCGCTGACGTTGGCAATGGTGCGGGTGGCCAGCACCTTGGCCGGGATCAGATCGCCTGTCATGTCCTCACCCCCTCAAACTTTCCCCACGGGGCAGGCCCCGCGGGGACTCCAAGTGTATTTTCATCTGCTCGGGCGAAGTGAATTCGCCCGGCATCAAGGTTTTGCCTGGCGGCAAAACGCTTGTACGCGCTGACGCGCGCCCCGCCGTGCGGGGCCCCGTTGCCGCTGGTATCCTCAACGCAGGTCAATTCCACTCGCCTTCCTTTCCAGCATGGTCTTAATCAGCTCTGCAATATGGGCCCCCGCCTCTACGGCGGTGGTGCCCCCCTTGTGGATGTTGGAGATCACCGTCCGCTTGGACTCGGGGATGCCGATGTGGGGCTTGTAGGTCAGGTAGGCGGACATGGACTCGGCGGTCACCAGGCCGGGCCGCTCCCCCACCAGCATACAGACCACCTCCGCGCCCGTCAGATCACCAATGTGGTCGGAGGCTCCCACCCGGCAATACTTCACGTAGAGTACCGGGCCGCCCTCCAGGCCGTAGGCCTTCAGGCCCGCCCGCACCGCCTGGAGGCAGTCCACGGCGTTGGCCTCGATGGCGGCGGAGCTGAGTCCATCCCCCACCACCAGGGCAATTTTCGGGTTCTGCCCAAAGGTCTTTTTGATGACGGCCTGATTCTCCTCGTCAAACCGGCGGCCACGGTCGGGCCGGGTCAAATACTCGTCCTTGGTCTGGCACAGGGTCTGGACGGGCACAAAGCCGTTCTGTACCGCAAATTCGTCGGGTACATGGGAGAACACCGAGTCCTGAGCGGCGGCGTGGTCGGCCCGCATCCGCAGCATGGAGATGGTCCTGTATCGGGCCCCCGCCCGTCCCAGCCCCAGCCGGGCCGGGGTTTTTAACTTCAAATCCTGAAAGGCCTGGCCGCTGCGGGGGTTGTCCACCAGGTACTGCCGCCGCAGGTCGATCTGGGTGATATCCTCCAGGCAGCCCCCGCTCACGTCCTCCTGCCGGGAGGCGGGCCGGGTCGCGGTCACAGCGGCAGGCTTCCCCGCCAGCTCCAGCACCATCCGCTCCACCATGGAGCGCAGTTCTTTTTCATCCAAATTCAAAACCTCCTTACCCCAGCAGCACCGACGCGTCACCCGCCAGGGGGGTCAGCTTGCCGTTTTCCACAAAGCCCATGTCCTCCAGCCACCGCTGGAAGGGGGGAATAGCAGTCAGGCCAAACATCTCCCTCAGGGCGGCGGTCTCGTGGAAGCCGGTGGTCTGGTAGTTGAGCATCACGTCGTCCCCGTGGGGGATGCCCATAAAGTAGTTGCACCCGGCGGCGGTGAGCAGCACCGCCAGATCCTCGATGTCGTTCTGGTCGGCCTTCATGTGGTTGGTGTAGCAGGCGTCGCACCCCATAGGGATACCGGTCAGCTTGCCCATGAAGTGATCTTCCAATCCAGCCCGTATTACTTGCTTGGAATTATACAGATATTCCGGCCCAATGAAGCCCACCACCGTGTTTACCAGGTAGGGCTGGAACCGCTTGGCAAAGCCGTAGCACCGGGCCTCCATTACCACCTGGTCGGCACCGAAGTGGGCCTCGGAGGACAGCTCGGAGCCCTGGCCGGTCTCGAAGTACATTACGTTGGGCCCCACGGCGGTACCCTCCTTCAGGGCCAGCTGCCGGGCCTCCTCAATGAGTTTGCCGTCCAGGCCGAAGGCCTCGTTGCCCTTCTGGGACCCGGCGATGGACTGGAAGATCAGGTCGCAGGGAGCCCCCTTGCGCACCGCCTCCATCTGGGTGGTGACGTGGGCCAGCACGCAGATCTGGGTGGGAATGTTCCAGCGGTTGCGCACCTCGTGGAACCGATCCAGCACCCGGCGCACACTTTCCACCGAATCGTCCACCGGGTTGAGGCCCAGCACCGCGTCCCCCGCCCCGTAGGTCAGGCCCTCCAGCAGAGAGGCCAGGATGCCGTCGGGGTCGTCGGTGGGGTGGTTGGGCTGGAGCCGGCAGGACAGAGTGCCCGGCAGGCCGATGGTGGTGTTGCAGTGGGCGGTGACCTTGATCTTCTTGGCGGCGTAAATGAGATCCATGTTGCTCATCAGCTTGGCCACGGCGGCGATCATCTCCGCCGTCAGGCCACGGCTCACCCACCGGATGGCGTCGCCGTCGTGGTTTTCCACCAATAACCACTCCCGCAGCTCGGCCACCGTCCAGTTCTTGATCTGGTCGTAGATCTTCTCGTTCACGTCGTCCTGAATGATGCGGGTGACCTCGTCCTCCTCATAGGGGACGGCGGGGTGGTTGCGCAGGTCGGCCAGGGTCAGGTTGGCCACCACCACCTTGGCCGCCACCCGCTCCTCGGCGTTCTCAGCGGCAATACCCGCCAGTCGGTCTCCCGACTTCTCTTCATTGGCTTTGGCCAGGGCGTCCTTCACTGACTTGAATTCATAGACATGCCCCAGCAGCTTGGTCTTGAGTATCATGTGATCGCTCCTTTGCGGCTACGATTTGTGAAATACAAGGGTCTTGATAACGATGGGTAATACGGCGCCCCCGGCCACCGGGGCGCCGATGTCGATATAGTCCCCGTTGTCCATCTCCACGCCGTCCAGACAGAGCAGGGGGCCGGGCAGCAGGGCGGCCATGGCCTGACCCAGCACCTTGGCCTGGTCGGCCTCCACCGCCACGATAGGGACAAAGCCCGCCTCCACCAGAGGGGCCAGGCCCTCCGCCACTCCCCGGGCCAGCTCCTGGATGCGGCTGTAAGAGGGATTGCTCTCCCCCCTAAGGGCCAGGGCCAACTGCACCAGTCCCCCCTGGTCCTGGTACCAGCTCAGTTTGTCTTTGATCCTTCGGGCCAGTTCCTCCGGCCCTCCCCCCTCCTCCCGGCTGGCCAGTTTGAGGATGGGGATGTTTTTCAGGGGGAAGGTGATGTCCCGGTAGAAGATGGTGGAGCCGGACAAATCGGTGGCGTGGCTCCCCGCCCCCACCACTGTGGCCCTTATAGTCTCCGCCCCCCGGAAACGGCCCGCCTTCTGAAAGGCGGGCGAGGCGGCGATGGCCCGCCCCAGCAGCACGCCCATGTCTCCGAAAGCCAGCCAGTCCGGCGGCGGGTCGTAGATGCAGTCGGCCACCCCGCCGGAGAAGGACACCACCGGTACCTCCTCCACCGTCCAGCGGGTGCCCTGGGTGAGAAAGGCGTCCAGCCTGTCCCGGCCGGGCCGCAGGCCCGCCGCCTGCTCCAACGCCTCCGCCATGATTTGAAGGGTGGGCTGCAAGCCCTCCGGCGTGATCCGCTGACCCACCGCCGGGGCGGGACATCCCGCCCGTGCAAAGACCGGCGATACATAGGTGACTCGTCCGTCTTTATCCATCTTAATAAGCCGCCCGCCCACGTCCAGGCAGCCGGTACGCACCAGCTCCCCATTTTGGTACAGAGCCAGGTTGGCGGTGCCACCGCCGATATCAAAGTGTAATACGGTTGTATGTTGTTCCTTTGCGTATTCATCCGCACCCGCTCCACGAGCCGCCAGGATGGACTCCAGGTCGGGCCCGGCGGTGGCCACCACGAAGTCCCCGGCGAACTCCGACAGGGCGGCAAGCACCTCCTGGGCGTTCTCCTTCCGGGCGGTCTCCCCGGTGATGATGACCGCCCCGGTGTCCACCTGGGACTTGTCAAAGCCCGACTTGCGGTACTCCTCTTCCACAATGGCCCGCACCCCGGCGGCGTCGATGACGGTGTCGGACAGGAGCGGGGTGAAGTGGATAGCCGAGCGGTAAAGCACCTCCCGCCCGGCGATGGACACCCGGGGCACCGTAAAGGGGGTGGCCCGGTTCTCCAGGGTCAGCCGGGACAGAATCAGTTGGGTGGTGGAGGTGCCGATATCAATACCTACAGAGAGTAACTGTTCTCCCATTACGCCAACTCCCGCAGAATGGCCTTGATATCCTGGGGGGTGACGCTCCGGGGATTGGAGGGGGCGCACAGGTCGGCCAGGGCGGCGGCGGCGATCTCGTCCCCCTGGTCCCGCACTGTCTTTGCGTCCACTCCGCACTCCGACAGGCGGCCCGGCTGTTCCAACCGTCCCCGCAGCCGCTCCATGGCAAAGGCCAGACCTCTGGCCGTGGGCGTCAGGCCGCAGGCCTTGGCCAGGGCGGCGTACCGCTCCGCCGTTTGGCGGTCAGCGGCGTTGAAGCGGATCACATGGGGCAGCAGCATGGCGTTGAGCCGCCCGTGGGGGATGTGGAACCGCCCGCCCAGGGCGTGGGCCAGGCTGTGGCTCAGCCCCAGTCCGGCGGCGTTGAAGGCTATGCCCGCCAGGTTGGAGGCAAGCAGCATACGCCCTTTGGCCTCCTGCTCCCCGTGAAAGGCGGCGGGCAGGCTGCTCCAGGCCAGGGCAAAGGCCTTCTCCGCCAGGGCGTCGGTATACACGTTAGCTCCCTTGGCCACATAGGCCTCGGCGGCGTGGGTCAATACATCCATGCCGGTGTCGGCTGTCACCTTGGCGGGCACCCCAGCAAGAAAGACCGGGTCCAGCACCGCCCGATGGGGCAGCAGGGCGTCGTCCACCAGGGGGTACTTCACTCCCTTCCGGCTGTCGGTAAGGACGGCGAAGGAGGTGACCTCCGAGCCGGTGCCGGCGGTGGTGGGTACCGCCCAAAAGGTGATCTCCGCCGGCGCGCCCAGCTTTTTGCCGTACTCCACCATAGCCTTGGCGCAGTCCAGGGCGGAGCCGCCCCCGAAGGCCACCACCGCCTGGGGCTTACAGTCGGCCAGGGCTTTGGCGCCCTTTGCCACCACCTCCAGAGGCGGGTCGGGCACCACGCCGGTAAAGGTCTCCACGGTGCAGCCGGGCAGCCGGGCTTTCACTTTGTCCAGCAGGCCGGACTTGGCCAGAAAATCGTCGGTGACCACCATCACCCGCTGCCCGGCCAGCTCCTCCAGGGCGGCCAGGGCGTCCGGGCCGAAGGAAATCGCGGTTTTCAGCTTGAATACTTCCATGAGCGTTCCCCTGTTTCTTCCTTGATGGCCTTAGTATGGCGGCAGTGGATGAGAATATACCAAAAAACCATACAAAGCCAGCGAAAGAAAAGCTTCATCATTCCTTTAGAATCTGTTCACAGCCTGTTCACCACCCGCCGTGCAAAAACGGCTATGATTACAGTGTCAGATACAAATGACAAACCATTCTCCTCTCTCTCTTACCTCTCTGTTCAAAACAACAGGAGAAGGGCCCGCCGTTTGGCGGGCCCTTCTCCTGTTGTTTTAATGTTCCTTTAAAAAAGAAACCTTGTCATTGATGATGGACAAAATTGCCCTCCATTGATTGGAAGGAGAAAATCCGCATAGAAATTTCGGCTGAGGCAAAGCTATGCTCGGATCAACCGATCCAGACAAAACGTTTGCAAAGGAGATGCAACATCATGTCTAACAGCAACAGCAATCAGCCCGTGGTTTCCAGCGCTCGTGAGGCCCTGAACAAGTTCAAGATGGAAGCTGCCGCCGAAGTGGGCGTCAACCTGAAGCAGGGCTACAACGGCGACCTGACCAGCCGTGAGGCCGGTTCCGTGGGCGGCCAGATGGTCAACATCATGAAACCCGTACGAACCGCGAACTATGAGCGGGCAGACCGCACCGCGCCGGGCCATGTTCAGCGCATTTGCTACACAGCCACTGTCACAGCCTGACATACAACCAGAGGCCGAGGATGTTATAACCCCGGCCTCTTTTTTATTAAAACCCCATCCCCCTCAGGGGATCACAGCGACGGAATATCCCACGGGGACCAGCCCTCTATTTTTGCCCAAACCTACGGCGGGGATATTCCATGGAGCGGGACCAACCTTTGACCCCGCCTTATGCCCAGCCAGACACAGCACCCAGGCCCTCACCCGTGGCGGGCTACCCGGCCACCGTCACCGCACACACTCCTTTTCTGAACAACAAAAAACGGCCCTTTCGGACCGTTTCAAATGACCTTGCAATCTTTCAGGTTATGGAGTAAAATAGTGCCATCGAGATAAATAGAGGCAGGACGTGAGAGGCGGCAACCTCCCACGCCCCTATGCAGGAGACAGACCCTCCCACACAATAGCATTTCGCTACGCCTTTTCTCATTATAGCTGTTTTGTGTTTTTTTGACAAGGTGGTTATAATGGGCTTTGTGTCGTACCTCATGCGGTGTAGGGAAACCTGCACCGCTTTTGTTTATCTCGGCGGGAACGCCCAACGGGGGACCGGGAGAAATCCCACCCCCAACGGGCCGGACCGTTGAGAGCCAATAAAAGAGCCGTCACTGTGACGGCATAGGAGGAAACCGTAATGAAAAAGGCGATCATATATGGTATGTCCCTGGCACTGATTTTATCCATGACAGCCTGTGGTGGTTCCAATGAAAACGCCGCTGATAAGAGCCAGGAAACCAGCACCCCCGAAGTCTCCCAGTCCGTGGAGAGCAGTACCCCCGCCCCAGAGCAGACCACCCAGACCGCACCCGAAACCACCCCCACCCCGGAGAGCGTTTCCACTCCTGCCCAGGAGAATACCACTGCACCCCAGGAAACTGACTCCCTGTTTACAGAAACCGACGAGACCATGTATGCAACCACCACAGTCAATGTACGTTCCAGTTATAGCACCAACAGCGATAAGTTAGGTAGCTTAACCAAGGCTCAATCTGTTACTCGTACAGGCATAGGAACTGGTGATGCGGCGGGATGGAGTCGGATAGAGTTTAATGGTAAGGTAGCGTATGTATCTAGTGACTATCTCAGTGCTACCAAGCCACAAGTAAATACCTCAACTGGTTCAAGTGGTAGTTCTGGTGGTCAGACCAGCAAGCCCAGCAGCAAGCCCAGCACAGGTGGAAACAGTGGTAGCTCCTCAGGTGGCTCTTCTGGTGGTAGTACAGCTCCAGTACCTCCTGGAGGTTCTGGTAGCTCTGGAGGAAGCTCCAGTGGAGGTTTAGGAGACTTAGCCAACCAGATACAGCAAGGCAGAGACGACATGGGTTATTCAGGTGGAGGTAACGGCGGAGCTTTATCTGATGAAGATTATGACTGGATATCTGGTAATGTACAGTTAGACTAACCATTATTTAAAGAAGGTAAAGCTCACTGCATTTTAGGTACATATAATTAATAATATGAACTGAGAGATTGGAAAGAGGTAATTTCCAATCTCTCACCAATTCAGCCTCCTGCGCCCTTGGCGCAACCGGCATAAACCCCATCGCTTGCCGCCGCGACCATTTTTGAAATATGCGTGTTTTATAGACACTCTTTTGAGGTCCCCAAATCGGGGGCCTCTTTTTTTAACCCTTATGCATTACAAACTGTATTTATTTAATGAAGATTGATACAACTTCATAATCAAAAATGAATACGTGTTTTTAGACGTGTTGGTATTAACAGGCATCTTAAATGAAAGGAAAGAGATGTCATGAAAAAGCTACATCATACCGCTACGTCTAACCCTGCTGCGAATACCCCTAAATCTGAGCCCCCTGATACTTCTACCATTGGAGGACGCATTAAAGCACTCCGAAAGAAAAAAGGTATGTCTCAAGAGGTTCTCGCTGGCCTACTAGCAACCGATAAATCGGTTATTTCTCGCTGGGAAAATGGCGAAAGAGTGCCTACTTGGGAGATGGCAGGACAGATTGCTAATGTCTTTGGGGTTAGTCCTGACTACATCAGCTTTGGTAGTGACCATAGAGATAATAATGATTATATCTATGTAGGCGGTCTGTCTTTTAGAGAAACCGCAGTCGTACGGATGATAGTAGATATTCTCCGTAAAGATTGCTAAAGCAGCACACTTAGTTGTCTGCCGAGCAAAGCGATTAGCCGATAATGTGAGACAATATTAGCAAGGAAGGGATAGGCCCTCCGGGGCCTCCCCCCTCTCCCTCCCGGCGAAGTGCCGCCACGACCTCTGTGTTGAGCAGAGCGAGCGCACCAAGGGAAAACAATCTCAGATTGGAGGAATTTTACAATGAGCAGGATTGTGGGCATTGTGGATGTGTCTTTCTCGACCAAGGATGGCAACACCATAACGGGAAAAACTTTCCACGTAACAAATCCGGTAGAGGCAGGTCAAGGAAGAGGAGAGGTCACGGACCATTTCTTTCTCTCCGCTGCTAAGTTAGCGGCTCTTGCCTTTGCCCCGGCGCTAAATCAGGAGGTTCAAGTTCTGTACAACCGTTTCGGTAAGGTCGCCAGCCTTGTTCTGGTTGATCCGTTGGACTCAACCATGGAGGTGGACTGATGACCATTCAGAAAGCCATTGAGGTCTTTTTGATGGCCTGGAGGTTAACCTGGGACCCAGCCTTGGAGGTCATGACCTGGCCCCGCTACCCTTATAGGGAGTTGGGGCCGAGTCAGGCCCCTGACGGCTCCGTGGTTCTTCGGGTCTACAAGCGGGGGTTTGGTTACAAGCGCAAAGGAATCAGGCCCCGTGAGCCTCCTGCCGCTGATGTGCGGAGTATTCGGGAAGTTTTGAATCTGGCTCTGCCTGCTGGATTTCGCATCCGTGAAGTCCAGGACCAGGGCAAGAGCGTAATAATTATCTTGGAGGAAAGATTTTATGCCAAAGATTGAAGAAATGGCGGGCGGCTTGCAGCGTGGTCTAGCCCGTGGCATCGGTACTGCCGCTGCTTCTTATCGCTGTTACTTGGCTAGAGCCAATGCTTTAGCGGTAGCTCAAGCCCGTACAGCGGAGGAGAATCAATTTTCTGGGAATTGGCTGGCAACCTTCGCTTGCCTGTTCCAGAGTGCTGTCCACAACACTGTGGAATTGACGCATCTGGTTGAACCAGACTCGTTTGAGGATTTTTACTCTGAACATCCGGTTCGGCGTGCCAAAAAGGGCTTTCTTGCAGTGTGTCTTGTTGGTTGGCGTCGTCCTGGCTTTGAGATTTCTGCTAGGGATGTACAGCGCATTTTGAATATCGAGATGCGCCGTCTGTGTAAGCAATGCGGCATTCCCAAGATTCAAGTAACTGTACAATATCTTGCGTGCAACCAGGTTCAATTTGCACTTGCATTTGCGAGGGATATGGTTGCAGCAAAGAGGGAAATCAATGATGAACCTCTTAAAATTTAATCGTGACTATATCTCGTTAGAGGATCTGGCTGTTATTGGCAAGGTTCTGGCCGCCCTGGGGGAGTTAGGGATTACCCTGCTCCTCCGGGACCCGGTCCCCGTCAGGTGGGATTATGGCCCCCACCGGTTGTACCAATGGGAGGTTATCACCCGTAATGACGAGCCAATAGGTACCCAAGCTATTCAGGATCTGTTGGGCGCTGTCAATTCTGTGGGCAAATTCAGGCCCCAAGTTTACAGCGTAGAAGACTATCCCACCGAATATGGTAATTTTACTCAATACTATATTACGGTGTTTATATAATAGGCGGCACATCTATTTCCCAAAGTCCTACATGATCGTGTTGGCCCAAAGCCAACACCAAGGGGGTGAGCGAGCGGCGCAGGCGCAAGCCGAAGCTGCCGCCCACCCTCTTGTCAGTTGTAAGGCTCACATCCATGTGCCGCCCGGATGCCCTAAAGCCTAGTATTACCTTTAGGGCACTTCTGTACCGTGTACCATCATTGTTTCCTTGTCACTTTTGGCATTACAAGATATGGCCTTCTGCCTTGCACTGGACCCACATCGAACAGATAGGAGGTGAACACAAATGACTGACACACGCCACAGGCGATACCTTTTGACAATCAACAATCCCGGCAACGATTGGTCACACGAAAAAATTCGCACAGTGCTGAAAAACTTGAATTTGCGTTATTGGTGTATGGCTGACGAAATCGGCTTGCAAGAACAGACACCTCACACGCATATCTACTTTGTAGCGGCGGCTTCAGCGGTTCGGTTTTCCACTGTTAAAAAAATGTTTCCTACCGCTCATATTGACCCGGCTAATGGGAGTAGCGTAGAGTGCAGGGATTATGTTCAGAAGTCGGGTAAGTGGGCTGATGATCCCAAGGCTGACACCAGCACCCCCGGCACCTTTGAGGAGTGGGGAGAGCTGCCAGACGAACCCGGACAAGGCTACCGCTCCGATATTGCTCAACTTTACGCTATGATTTCAGACGGCATGAGCAACGCCGAAATCATGGCCCAAAATCCAGACCTTGCAATCCACATCTCCCGCATGGATAAAATACGGCAGGATATTTTAGAAGCCAAATACCGGGACGAATTTCGGCAACTGGATGTGACCTATATTTTCGGCCCCACTGCAACTGGAAAAACCAGAGGGGTTATGGAAAAGCATGGTTATTCCAATGTCTACCGTGTCACGGACTACACCCACCCATTTGACCGCTATGCTCAGGAGCCGGTTTTATTGTTCGATGAATTTCGCTCCTCTCTTATGGTCGGTGATATGTTGGACTACCTGGACGGCTACCCTCTGGCCCTCCCAGCAAGATACGCCAACCGACAAGCCTGTTATACAACGGTCTATATTATCAGCAATATTGACCTCTCCCAGCAATACAAAAACGTGCAGGAGACAGAGCCAGCCACCTGGAAAGCGTTTCTCCGAAGAATTCATCATGTCGTTGAACAGAACCGGGACAAGCCCCCTACGGACCACGGCACCGCCCTGGACTACATATTTCCCCCGCCTAAACCAACCCCCGATTGGGTCCGGGAGATCGAGAACGACGAAACACCCCCGGAGCAGTTTGGCCTCCCATTTTAGGGTTGCTGAAATGGCAACAAATCTTGCCACTATTGGCATTGCAGGATTCCTGTCCCCGTGATACCATTAGGCCATCAAGAGGGACAACCCCTCAAAAATTTAAGGAGGAACTATTATGGATAACTTCAAGATCGCCATTGCCACTGGAGAGCCTGTCACTGAGCAGGCCCCTACCGTGGACACCCCCAGCACCACCGAGGTGTCTGTTATCTACACGATATTGATTCCCAACGAAAACAGGTCGTATACGTTTGAGGTTTTTATTGACCCCAAAGTATATGATTTCGGATGGAGAGATGCCGAAATTGAGCGGATTGTCACAGGAACGCATCATGTGACAGTTTGCGCCCCAGAATACTGGGACGGGACAATAGATGAAAAAGTCAATGTAACGTGTGACGCCGAGGGACGAATTGTTCTTCATAAGGAAAGGCTCACACCAGATGATAAGGAGGACACTAACAATGGATAACATCAATACAACTATCTCCACCGGGGAGCCTGTCACTGAACAGGCCCCCGCCGTGGACACCCCCAGCACCAGCACCATCGCCAGTGATAACACCCCCGTTTATCTGCCTGCCGACTATCTCTCTGCTGGCTACTATGCCATTACCGACAAGGGTGCTAAGTACCTTCGCCCCGAGTTTGTTGGCAAGTACGCTGAGACGATGGCCTCTCTGCTGGCTGATATGAAACCCACTGATTTTAACGGTCTACTTCGGGAGATGAAACGTAGCAAGAAAAAGACGCTCCCCTTTGAAGCCCGTTTGACTGCTGCCGCTGAAATGCTCCCCAAGGCTCTGGCTCTGGTACACCGTAAAAAAGCCCCGGCCCTGTTGGTCACTTATATCAAGGACAATCTGGACCATCTTCACGATGACGATGATTGGACGGCCTACTATCGCAATTTGGAGGCTATCGCCGGTTATATGATCGGGGGAGATACCTAATGTCCCCCGATGACATAGGAGGCATACAGGGCTGCACATATACTGCCTTTCCGCCTGACAGAGAGGGCAGATCGTATGGAGAATATATTTTCTTTGTTGGGGAAAGGTATCTGTAAGGGGGGAGCCACCTTTGCAGATTGACAGCAAATCATCCATGGAGAGCCTTGTCCGTCAAACTTGGCTCCACTACTATAATGACTACCTTCGGGAGCGTGGAATTATTACCGAGGAGAAATGGCGGAAAATGCGGCAAAAAATTGGATAGTGATAATTAAAAGGCGCTCAGAATGATACCTCTGAACGCCTTTTGTTCTTGCTTTTTTCTTTGAATATGATATAATATAGATGATGATAAAACGAACTTTTTGGAGGTAGCCAGTATGGACATACATACCGCACGGCAGCAGCTCAAAACAAAATCTATCTATGACATTCCTATGCGGGTTACCTACTACGCCCGTGTTTCGTCCGAGAAAGACGAACAGCTCAACTCCCTGGGCAACCAGATTTCCTATTATGAGGACTTTATTAAGAAAAATCCCAACTGGACTTATGTAGAGGGCTACATTGACGAGGGCCTTTCCGCCGCCACCACCAAAAAGCGAGAGAATTTCCACCGCATGGTGGACGATGGGAAAGCGGGCGTTTTTGATTTCATCATTACGAAAGAGATTTCCCGTTTTGCCCGTAACACCCTGGATTCCATTCAGTTTACCCGTGAACTGCTTAACGCCGGGGTGGGGGTATTCTTCCAGAACGATAATATCAACACGTTGGACGAGGACAGCGAGCTGCGCCTTACCATCATGTCCGGTATCGCTCAGGACGAGCTGCGCAAGCTGTCCAGCCGTGTCAAATTTGGTCACGCCCAGGCCATCAAGAAAAATGTGGTGCTGGGAAACAGCCGAATTTTTGGATACACCAAAGACGGCGGGCGGCTGGTGATTGACCAGGACGAGGCTCCCATGGTACGGGAACTGTTTGAACTGTACGCCACGGGACAATACAGCATGAAGCAGATCGAAACCCTGTTTTGGGCAAAGGGCTACCGCAACCACAACGGCAAGAAGATCGCCCACACCACCATGTCGGGCATGATTTCCAACCCCAAATATAAGGGTTACTACGTGGGTAACAAGGTGAAGGTTATTGACCTGTTTACCAAGAAACAGAAATTCCTCCCCCCGGAGGAATGGGTCATGTTCAAGGACGAGACAGGCGAGATTGTCCCGGCTATCGTGGATGAAGAACTTTGGGAACAGGCCAACAAGGTATTGAAAAAGCGGAGCGAGGACGTAAAGGGGCGGCAAGGGATATGTAACCACGCCAACCTCCTAACCGGGAAACTGTATTGCGCCGACTGCGGCACGGCCTACTATCGCCGGGAGTCCAAAGATAAGCAGGGAAACAAAAACAGCAAGTGGGTATGCAGCAACAAAATCAAAAGCGGGGCTGACGCCTGCGCCTCTTTCCCTATTTATGAAGAAGAATTAAAGCCCTTACTTTTTGAGGTGTTCCAAGAGACAGAGGCAGACGCTGAGGCATTGATTGAGGAATATATTGAGATGTACAAGTCCCTGGCAGACGGCGGAGACACCGCAAAACAGATTGACGCTCTCCGGGATCAGGCAGACTTAGCACGAAAGAAAAAAAGTAAGCTGCTGGGCTACAATGCCGCCGGTCAGCTCTCCGACAAGGACTTCCTCGCCATGAATAAGGAGTGTGACAAGGAGATCGAGGAGGCCGAGCGGCAGATTTACGAGCTGGAACAGCAGCAGCTTTCCAAAGAGGAATTCAAAAAGCACATCGACACCATCCGCCGGGTGCTGCATGACGCCAAACGGGACGCCGCTCAGGGGATTATCAACAAGGATTTCATCGACAAGTATATTGACAAGATTTTTGTCACCCCGGAGGCGGACGGCACCATGCGCCTGCAAATCAAGATTTTTACCGGGGAAACTACGGACAAGTACCTCTCTAAACTCAGAGGTCGTACGGGTCACACGTTGAAGAAGATGATCCAGGCCTACGAGAACGGTATGGCTGGCAAGTAAGACGCCATCCATCGGGATAAAAGCCCCGTCATACAACAGGAGCCGCCGGTCGTTTGACCGGCGGCTCCTGTTCTTTTTTAGATCCGGGGCAGCTTTTTCCACCGCTCCGGCGCTTCCTCCGGGCTGTACAGACAATCCGCCGCCAAACAGCGGTATGCCTTTCCCCGGAAACTGACGGTATCTCCCATCTGGTACCCGTCGCCTTCCCCCGCAGGGCGGCTCCACAGCGGCAGGCCACGGCTGTCGGTACCGATGGGTTCGTAGAGTTCCAGCGTGCGCTCCGGCGGCAGGTGGACGCTGGCGCGGTGATCCAAGGTCACCTGATAGAGCTGCGGGTCTCCCACGGCGTTGGTACCCCAGCGGAGGTAGTCCCCCGTCTGATAGACTGCGCCCGGTACAAATTCCGGAAAGACCCAGGGCACTTCCAGGGCCTGAGACGGTTCCAGCTGCGCGGCAAACATCTGCAGCAGCCGGCAGAACTGCCGGGCCTCACTCTCACTGCCAAACGGAAACAAAGCACGCTCCCACATGGGCCATTCCTCCCCTTCTCTACTTATGGCGCAACACCGGCGTGGGTTGCACGCCGCAGTACACCGACGGGGAGAAAAAACAGTCCAGGCTCAGTTTCGGCCCTTACCCAGGCCGGCAATAATCTTCACGATCTGGATCACCAGGGTGGGCAGGAACGCAAGGCCCGCCACCTGGCCCAGGTGGATCAAGCGGAAGGAGGGGGCCACCATGAACAGGCCGTTCAGGCCGGGCACAAACAGCACCAGCATCAGCAGCACCACACCGGCAAAAAAGGCCATGACGGAGTAGGGGTTGCTGGACAGGCGCAGCCGGAAGATGGACTCGCTGCCCCGGCAGTTGAAGCCGTGGAACAGCCGGGCCAGGGTGAGGGTGGAGAAGGCCATGGTGGAGGCCAGCACGGCGTCTCCGCCCTGATAGCCCAGATAGAAGGCGATCATGGTGACGATGGCGATGAGCAGGCCCTGGCCGCCAATGCGGGAGAGCAGGGACTTGTTCAGGATGGGCTCCTTGGGGTCTCTGGGCTTCTGGTCCAGCAGGCCCTGGCGGGCGGGCTCCATGCCGATGGCAATGGCGGGCAGGGAGTCGGTAAGCAGGTTGATAAACAGCAGATGCACCGGCTGGAAGGGCACCGGCAGAGCCATCAGGGAGGCGTACAGCACACAGAAGATACCGGCAGTATTGCCGCTGAGCAGGAATTGGATGGCGTTTTTGATGTTGGCGTATACGCTGCGGCCGTTGACCACCGCCCGCACGATGGTGGCGAAGTTGTCGTCGGCCAGGATCATGGAGGCGGCGTCCTTGGACACCTCGGTGCCGGTGATACCCATAGCAACGCCGATATCCGCCTTCTTCAGAGCGGGGGCGTCGTTGACGCCGTCGCCCGTCATGGACACGATGTTGCCCCGGCGCTGCCAGGCGTTGACAATGCGGATCTTATGCTCCGGGGACACCCGGGCGTATACCGAGATCTTCTCCAGGCGCACATCCAGGTCGGCATCGCTCATCTGGTCCAGTTCCACGCCGGACACCGCCTGGTCCCCGTCCCGGAAGATCCCCAGCTGGCGGGCGATGGCGGAGGCGGTGACCTTGTGGTCGCCGGTGATCATAATGGTGCGGATACCGCCCCGCTTGGCGTCGGCCACCGCCTGAATGGCCTCGGGCCGGGGCGGGTCGATCATGGAGATGAGGCCGATGAAGGTGAATTCGTTCTCGTCTTCCAGGGTCAGGGGCCGGACGGCCTCCAGCTCCCGGTAGGCAAAGGCCAGCACCCGCAGGCCCTCCATGGACAGTTCCATATTGATCCGGGCGATCTCCTCTTTCCGTTCGGGGGTCAGCTCCACCCGGCCTTCCCGGGTCAGCAGCCACTTGGAGCGGTCCAGCAGCACATCAATGGCGCCCTTGGTAAAGAGGGTGGGTGTCCCGTCAATGTCGTGGAGGGTACTCATGAGCTTGCGGTCGGAGTCAAAGGCCAGTTCACCCAGCCGGGGGTGCTGGGCGCGGTAGGACTCTTCGTCCACGCCGAACTTCTCCCCCAGCATCACCAGGGCCACCTCGGTGGGGTCGCCGATGGAGGCGCCGGTCTGCTCGTTGTTGGTGGCGTCGCTGGCCAGCAGGGCGGCCTTGAGGAGCAGCCGCTGTACGTCGTTGACCAGCTCCAGGTCGTCTCCCTCCAGCAGGGAACCGTCGGCGTACACCTTCTGGGGGGTCATTTTATTCTGGGTCAGGGTGCCCGTCTTGTCCGAGCAGATCACCGACACACAGCCCAGGCTTTCCACCGCCTTCAGATCCTTCATAATGGCGTTCTGCTTGGCCATCTTCTGGGTACCCATTGCCAGTACGATGGTGACGATGGAACTGAGAGCCTCGGGGATGGCGGCCACCGCCAGGGCCACGGCGAACATGAGGGAGTCCAGCACCTCCATGCCGGTGCGGAAGATGGACAGGGCAAATACCACGGCGCAGATGGCCAGGATCACCACCGCCAGTTTGGCCGAGAAGTTGTCCAGGCTCTGCTGCAGCGGGGTTTTGCGCTGCTGGGTCTGATTCATGAGGGCGGCGATTTTGCCCAGTTCGGTGTCCATACCGGTGGCGGTGACCAGCACGGTGGCACGACCATAGGTCACCAGAGAACCGGAGAACACCATATTCTTTTGGTCGCCCAGAGCCACCTGGTCGGCGTTTATGGCGTCGGCGGCCTTATCCACCCCTTCGCTCTCGCCGGTGAGGGAACTCTCATTGACTTTGAGGGAAAAATTCTCCAGCACCCGGCCATCGGCCACCACCATGTCCCCGGCCTCCAGCAGCACGATGTCGCCGGGCACTACGTCGGCGGAAGGAATCTCCACCCGCACGCCCCCACGCAGCACCTTGGCACTGGGGGAGGACATGGCCTTCAGGCTCTCCAGCGACTTCTCCGCCTTCAGGTACTGGACGGTACCCAGGACGGCGTTGAGGATGAGTACCGCAAAAATCACAATGGTACTCTCCACATTTTCCGACAGCGCGGAGATGATTGCCGCAATGATGAGGATGATCACCAGCAGGTCCTTGAACTGCTCGGCAAAGACCTGGATCACGCTCTTCTTCTTGCCCTCGGACAGCTTATTGGGGCCGTATTGCTCCGCCCGGCGGCGGGCCTCCTGCTCACTCAGGCCGTCCGCCCCGGCCTGCTGGGCTTCCAGCGCCTGCTGGACGGTTTTTCGGTAATATACCTCTGCCATGTAGATCCTTCCCTTACAATTTACTTTCCGGCGAAGAGTAAAAGAAAAAAGACCCTTCGCCAACCGCCGAACATTCCCGGCAGTTGTCGAAAAGTCTTGTTACCCACAGGGTGCATACCGCCAGGCCGGTAAGAGAGCCGTGGTGTTGACGGTATGGCTTTAAACTACTCCCTTTTCAACTGCGGTCATCATAGCATAGTTTCAACGGCAAGTCAATCTTATTCTGGTAGGATGCCCGAAAATTTCCGCCGCTATGCCTTCCCGCCGTTGACGGACTACCGCCCCATCCGGTATAATTTGGAGAGAAAACAGGCCGAAAGGAGCCCACCCATGAAATCTACCATCGTAAAGTTCCTGCTCAAGACCGCCTGGATCCTGGAGCTGGTCATCGCGCTGTTTATCTTAATGGTCACCGTGGTGCAGATGGTGCTGACAGGAAAGGATTCTCTCAACTATTTGACCCTGGGCCAGTTCAGCCTTAACGACTTTTTTATCAGCACCATGAATATCGTGGTGGGCCTGGAGTTTGTGAAGATGCTCATCCTCCATACCCCCCGGGCGGTCACCGACGTGCTGCTCTTTGCCATCGCCCGGCAGCTGGTGGTCAGCCACTCCAGCTCCATGGACGCGCTGCTGGGCGTGGCCGCCGTGGCCCTGATCTTCCTCATTAAAAAACTCCTGCTCTCCCGGGAGGATTCCATCCCGCCCGCCGATATCCTGCAAAAGTTTATAGGCAACCGTGCAGAGAAAGAGGAGGCGTCTCACCATGAATGACCGGCACTGGCTCTCCGCCCTGTTCAGCCCCACCGGCGGCACCGCCGCCATCGCCAAAGCAATCACGGGGGGCGCCGGGCAGGTGGTGGACCTGTCTGTTCCCGCGCCCGACACGCCCGTTCCCGCCTCTGCGGTCATGCTGGCCGCTGTCCCGGTATTTGGCGGGCGTATCCCCGCCGTGGCCCTGGATCGGCTGGCCGCGCTGCACGGAAGCGGACCTGCGGCAGCCGTGGTGGTCTACGGCAACCGCGCCTACGAGGACGCGCTGCTGGAGTTGTGCGACGCTCTGACCGGCGCAGGTTTTCAGGTCATTGCCGCCGCCGCCTTCGTCGCTCAGCACTCCATTGTCCCCGCCATTGCCGCCGGCCGTCCGGATGAGAGCGATCTGGAGGCCGCCGCCCGCTTCGGCCAGGCGGTGCTGGACAAGCTGGCCCAACCTGTTCCGCCCACGCTGGTCACTCCGCCGGGAAATCTCCCCTACAAGGACTGGAAGGGCGTCCCCTTCCACCCCGCCGCCGGTGAGAGCTGCATCGCCTGCGGTCTGTGCGCCTCCCGCTGTCCGGTGGGGGCCATCCCGCCGGGACAGCCCGGCCATACCGACCCGGAGCGGTGCATTACCTGCATGCGCTGCGTCTCCCTCTGCCCCCGGAAGGCCCGGGCCATCCCCGCCCCCGCCTTCCAGGCCACCGCCGCCATGCTCTCGGAAAAGGCCGCCGCGCCCCGGCAGCCGGAGTGGTTCTTGTAATCTGCTTATGGTAAGACCCGCCCACCCTGATGGATCAGGATGGGCGGGTCTTTTTGCCCTGTGGGACGCCTAGGGCTGGTTGATCCGGCCCCACAGCTCCTCTGCTTCGGGCTGTATTCGTTCCCGCTTGCATAACAGACGGATGGTGCTTTCCAGGTCTATGGTATCTTCCATAGCCGCGTTCTGCTTGCCCATACGGATGGTCACCGCAGTGATGTTGTCCCGCTCGCCCCGGGACTTGACGGTCTCGCCCAAATTCCGCAGCTGTTCCTCCAGGTCCTCCCGGCAGGGAAACCGCCTTGGCTGGAGGGCCTGGCACAGTTCCTTTTCCTCCAGCACGTTCCGGAATCCATCGGTACACAGCAGGTACACGCTGTCCGGTACCTGGGCGCTGGAGTAGTAGTCCGGCTTTGCCCCCGCTTCCGCGCCAATGCAGCGTATCAGAATGTTCTTCCGCCGGTCGTGCCGGGCGGCTTCCGGGGTGAGCAGGCCCCGCTCCACCTCCTGCTGGACCAGCGTATGATCCCGTGTCACCTGGCGCAGCTGCTTGGCCGCCATATGGTAAAGCCGCGTGTCCCCGATATTCATGGCATAGGCCCGCCCCTGGGCCAACAGCAGCACCGTGGCGGTGGTCCCGATGCTGGTCCCTTTAGCTCCCGCATAGTCCAGCAGGCCCAGGTTGGCCTTGTTGGTGATCTCTCCCCACTGTCTGAAAATGTCCGCCTCTGTCAGGCCACCGGTCATCAGCTGGGACATACTGGCCTGAAACCAGTCCAGAAAGGCGCATACCACCACGCTGCTGGCGATCTCGCCCTCCGACATGCCGCCCACTCCGTCGCACACAATGGCGATGGCGCTCTCATCCAGGCCGTTGCTGACGATACGCAGGCCAAAGGCATCCTGATTGATGTTTTTTCGCGTGCCCACATCCGTGTACGCACCGGCTGCAAGCGCCATGCTCCATCGCTCCTTTCCTACCGAAGTTCAAACACAAATTCCTCGTTGGCCAGGAAAAAGTGGGTGCCGTGGAAGATCTGGCAGGGCTGGCCCGGCACCAGGCGCTTGCCGTCCACATAGGTATGGTTCTTGGAGTTGTTGTCGGTCAGCCAATACCCCTGTTCATCCTGCTGGATGTCCGCATGGCTGCGGCTGACCGCCGCGTTGCCCGTAATGCAGAAATCGGCATAGGACGGTTCCTTGCCCAGTCGATAGGGCAGCCGATCCACCGGCTGGGCCGTGCCGGTGTGCAGGCGTATCAGCCAGGGCTTGCCTGCCACGGCTGAGCTGCCCGCGCCCATGACCACCGTCTCCTCCGATACCAGGTCCACCACAGGCACGCCGCCCGCCGGCGCGGCCTGATAGACCGGGCGGGCTGCGTTCTGGGGCTGGGCGGCCGGAGCGGACACCCGCTCCGGCGCGGGGGAACTCACCTCCGCCTGCTGGACAACAGGGGCCTCCATACCGGGCACCTGGAATCCCAGGTCGGGCTGGGGCGCGGCTCCCGCCTTCTGCTTGCGCTCCTTTTTGGGGGCGGAGGGCTTCTTCTCCCGCTTGCCGCCGAACAGGCCCTTCTTTTTCTCCGGCTCCGGCTGGGGCTGCGGCGGAACGGGCTGAGGCCGAGGGGGCTGTTGGGGGGCCGGCTGGGGCCGCTGCTGCGGCGGCGCGGACTGGACCGGCGCCGGGCCTGCCTGAGGCCGGGGAGCCGGCTGCTCCTTTCCGGGCGCGCCGTCCAGCATTTTCTTCAGCCGGTCATGGAACTGCCGATAGCTGCCTCCGGCAGGCTGGTTCATGATGCTGATCAGCTCCGCCACATAGCTGCGGTCCTCATGCTCGTCAAACACAGTCTTGAACAGCAGCTCCCGGAAAAAGGCCAGCAGATCCGGGCCGGCGTTGTCCTGCGCCACGGGAAGGCAGAGCAGAAACGGCATTCCGTCGGACACGGATATGTAAATATACTCCGGATCAAACACCAGATCGCTCTGGCGGATCAGATACTCCTTGGCGTGATCCACCCCGTCCAGAATACCCAGCATGACCTGGAGCAGCGTGTTCCGCCGGACCGGCCTGGAAAAATACTGCTTAAGCGGGATTTTCGAGGTGATGTTGTAGCTGATGATTCTCCGGCCGTCCACCTGGGCCGCCGAATAGGGCAGCAATCCCTCAATATTGTTGCGCAGCAGCATTCCCGACACGGTGCT
Organism: uncultured Flavonifractor sp.; assembly: GCF_944383115.1. Classification (GTDB taxonomy): domain Bacteria; phylum Bacillota; class Clostridia; order Oscillospirales; family Oscillospiraceae; genus Flavonifractor. Next base: position 48,790 of record NZ_CALWOJ010000006.1, read on the forward strand.
GTCCAGCTGCTTCTCCTCCAGCGAGCAGGTCAGAAAGGTACACGCTTCCCGCTGTTCCACCACAAAGTCCAACATCTCCACCAGCCTCCTATACCAACAGTTTTATAAAGTACCACGCGCCGCCGGACTCCACCGGCGCGGTCTTGTAGGACGAGAAGGGCCCCGCAGCGTCAAACTGGGGCTCGATCACCACCCGCAGGTTGTGATCCATATAGCCCCACGCGCCATCCACCTGTACGGCGGCCAGGCCCGCGCTGTAGGAATCGGCGCCCTCCCATTGAGGCTCCGCCGACCAGGCCCCTTCCGTGTTCACAAAGCCCCACTTCCCGTCCACACACACGGCGGCGGGCTCGGTATCGCTGTAGAAGGGCCGCGCTTCGTCAAAGGTCAGCTCGGAGCAGGCCTCGCCCTTGGTGTTCACCAGGCGCCACTGACCTGCGGACTTGACAAAGATCACGCCCGCGGTGGAACACAGGCCGTCCGTGTCCCGTAGCACATCCTCGTACAAGTCGGCGCACACCGCCTCCCCCGAGGTGTTAATGAGCTGCCAGCTGCCGTTGGTCTTTACCGCGGCCACCCCGCCGGCAAAACCGGTGGCATCCTCGTAGGGGCCCAGGCGCACCGTGCCGATCCGGTCCACAAACAGGGCCTGCCCGTTCCGGACGATCACACCCAGCCCGTCGTGGAAGGGATAGGCCTCCTCAAAGGGCTCCTCCAGCACCACATACCAGGTTCCGTCGGCTTTCAGGAAGCCGCACCGCTCTCCGTCCCGGGCGGCGGCCAGGTCGCCGTTATAGGGGGTCACCATATCATAGAGGGTATTGCCTATGATATAGCCGGTACTGTCCACCAGGCCCATCCGGTCCCCGTCGGATACGGCGGCACAGCCGTGGAGCATGGGGGTTACGCTGTCATAGCTGCCCCGCATGGCGTAATACTCAAAGGCGTGGGCGTAGTAGAGCTGCTGCAGAGTATCCGAACCCGCCTCTGCTTGGTAAGCCTGACGCACCACCTCCACGCAGTCGCTGTGGGCATCCACGCTGTCATAATATCCCGCCAGCGCCTCATAGCCTCTGCTGTCCTTGGGATAGACCGCGATCATCTCCTCCAGCGTAGCCTTGTAAGTGTTGGTCAGTCCTGCTTCCCGGTACATCTCCGCCATGGCCAGGCGGGCCTCCGGACTGTCCTGCAGGGCGATGATCTTACTGTAACAGTCGGCGGCCAGGCCGTATCCGCCCCGGGCGGCCTGTTCCTGGGCCAGCTGCTGGTATTGGGCGATCTTTGCCTGGGTATCGTCTGGACGAAGCAGCGTCAGCATTGTGACCGCCCAGCCGCCCAGCAGGCACAGGACCACAACGCCGGCAACGATGATTTTTTTCATAGACACGTCCTCCTATACACCCAGCAGCATCATCAGGACCATCCCCGCAAAGGCGAAGGGCCCGATGGGGACCTGGCTTTTCCGGTTGAGCTGCCGGCGCAGCAGCAGCACAATACCGTATAGCGCCACCAGCAGCACCGAGAGAAAAATCAGATCGAACACGCCCGTCCAGCCCAGCACCATACCCAGCACGCCAAAGAGCTTTACATCGCCCATGCCGATCCCGCCCTTGGTCAGCAGCGCGCATATAAGGAAGACGCCGCCGCCCATCGCCAGGCCCAGCAAAAGCTCTTTCAGCAGGGGTACCGGCGGGGCGCTCATCAGAACCTGGGCGGCAAAAAAGCCCGCCGCGCCCACACATCCGCCCAGCACCAGGCTGTTGGGAATGACCTGAAATTTTTTGTCCACCAGCGCCGCCACCGCCAGATAGTCAAAGCAGAACAGCATCTGGAGGCTGTACAGCAGCGGTCTCTGATAGAATAGCAGTTGCAGCAGCAGCAAACCGCCGCCGCCCACCAGGCAGATCCCGCCGCAGAGCAGGGCGCTGAACCGATCCACTTTCTCTGCTTTTGGGGGGAGCGCCTGCCCGGTCTCTTCCCCGCCGGCGGACAGATGTTGGCTCCGCACGGCAACCTCTCTGCCGCAGCACAGGGCCGCGGCGGCGGCAAAGAGCAGAAGCAGGCACACAGACACTGCAATGGTCATGATGCGTTTCCTCCCTCGCCCTTGGATGAGTTGCCGCCGCCCGTGACCACGCGGATGCTGACGGTAACAGTACGTTCTCCCTCCGCCTGGCTGCTGTTCAGCTCCTGGGCGGCCTTGTTTGCAATCTCCTGGATATGTTCTTTCCGGTCGGCGGCGTTTTCCGGGATGACTACCAGCAGTTCCACCCCAGCCGGCTGGTTGGGATCAATGGTGTGGGTGGCGCCGTCGTCGGTGGACAGGCTGTCCATTCGGGTTACTTTTTCCCTGGTCTTGGACGCGCTTTCCTTGATCCGGCTCTTGATACCGCTGTCCTTTTGATAGCTTGCGGAAAACACGTCCATAGCCGTGCAGTTATAGAAGGTATTGTTGGTCGCATGATAGCCGTAAATGCCGGTCTCCTCCGAAACGAAGCCCACGCCCTCATACTCAGAGCGCACCAGTTCCTTCATAGCCGCCCCTTTGACAAGGTTGTTGGTCTCGTCCCAAATGTTGGTTCTCTCCGGCGAGGGAGAGGGTTCCGGCGTGCCGGAGGGCTCCGGGCTGGGGCTCTCGGACTCCTGGGGCAGGGGCTCAAATTTCTTCACGTTGGCGTCGCCGCCCAGCCATGCTCTGGTGGAGGCGCTCTGTGCAAAGGTGGCGGTCAGCCCGTCGTAGAGGCCGGGAAAGATCTTTACCTCATAGGTCACCACCAGGTTCACATCCTGGCTGGTGCCGCCCAGGATGGAGGACCAGTTGAAGTTCAGCCCCTCCAATCCGTCCACCACGCCCATACCCTTCAGCCATCCATCTGCGCCGTTCTCCACACCGTTTCCAATGTACTTCTGGCACATGGATTTGCCGAACAGGCCGCCCAACACCCGGCCCTTGACCGTATCCAGGCCGGTACCTGCGGTCAGCGCAGCCAGGCTGCGGGCAAAGGAAATGGGATCGTCGCCCACCTGGGACACCAGGCCTTTCAGGCCGTCGATCTGCTCGACAATGTTTTTTCCTTCCGTCTCTATGGTCTCGGCCTGCTCTTTTAACTTGTCCATGAGGTCGCCTGGACTACTGGAACTTTCGCCGTCACCGGGGTCAGTGCCGCTGATGGCGTTAAAAATGGCTTCCACACCCTTGACGGACTGGTCCAGCCGGTTGCCAGCATCGGACAGGGCTTCTTCCGCTTGTTCGCCGCTGCCCTTGATGTCCTGTTCCAGATCGTATAGTCCGGTGGAATAATACAGGTATGTATACTGAGAAATATCCAGCGCCGCCATATTGATGCTGTATTGCACCGCCGCCTGAACGCGGCTGACCCGGATAAAAAACAGCAGTCCCAGCATGGCAAAAATAAACAGGGTCAGCGAAATGGAGGCTTCAATGGAAATGGAACCGCGCTCCCCCTTTTTTCCCTGCCGTACCATCGGACTTCACCTTCTTTCCTCTCTCTGAACAATTACTCCGCGGGGCCGTCCTCGTAGGTATAGGCCATCTCGTCAATAATGGCGGCCATCACATCTAGTTTATCCTGCGCATCACTCATATCAATGCCAAAAAGTAATACAGGAGTTTCACTGCCCAAAATACAATAGCCAACCATACCTACTTCCCAAGGGGTATCCAAACCTTCTTCATCATATGTAAAAACACAGGTGCCCTCATGCCTAACTGCTTCTAGTCCGTCAATCTCACAAGCCGTCGTAGTGTACGTCCAATCTTGTATATGAAGACCGTAGAGATACCCCATCATTGACTCAGTTTTTCCCTTTTGGAGTTCCGCCAAGGCATGCTCGGCGGTGTCAAACTGGGCGGTGTCGTAGGCGTCACCATCCTGCTTCTCGTTGTAGTGGTTGATCAGCACTACGGCGCGATTATCATCTCCACCGCCCCTTTGGATAAAGTAACCAACACCTACTACGTCTTCAGTCTGGAGTACCGGGGTCTTGAGTTTAAAGCCATAATAATCATCTACATAGTCCCGGTACATCTTGACCCCGGTGTCGATGCCGGAGGAAGGAGGGGCGGAGGGACTCTCCTGGGCGGGCGTACTGGGCTGGGCGCTGCCGCCGGCGGGGACGGGATTTCCGCCGCAGGCGGACAAAAGCAGGGTAAAGGACAGGGCGGCGGCGGCAAGTCGTTTGGTTTGCATGGTTGGTATCCTCCTTTCTATGGGAGAATAATCACTCCGCGGGGCCGTCCTCGTAGGTATAGGCCATCTCGTCAATAATGGCGGCAAGGACTTCCATCTTGTCCTGGCCCTGGCTCAAATCAATGACGCAGAGCAGCACAGGGGTCTGGCTGCCCAGGATACAGTAGCCGGTCACGCCCACTTCCTGCCATTTCTCCGGCTCGTCCTTGTGGCGGCCTATGGTATAGGTGCCCTCATAGCGCACCGCCTCCAGACCGTCGATCTCACAGTCGGTAGTGGTGTAGGAGGAATCCATCACATGCTCACCGTACAAATAACTTAGCATTCCATCCACCTTGTCCTGGTGGAGTTCCGCCAGGGCATGCTCGGCGGTGTCAAACTGGGTGGTGTCGTAGGTGTCCCCGTCCTGCTTCTCGTTGTAGTGGTTGATGAATACGATGGCAGCATTATCGTCTCCGCCGCCACGCTCAATAAAGTAGCCCACACCCGCTGTGTTTTCGCTTTGGAGTACCGGGGTCTTGAGTTTAAAGCCATAAAAATCGTCCACATAGTCCCGGTACATCTCGACTCCGGTGTCGATGCCGGAGGAAGGAGGGGCGGAGGGGCTCTCCTGAGCGGGACTACTGGGCTGGGCGCTGCCGCCGGCGGGGACGGGATCGCCGCCGCAGGCGGACAACAGCAGGGTGAAGGACAGGGCGGCGGCGGCAAGTCGTTTGGTTTGCATGGTTGGTATCCTCCTTCAAAATCAATAGCCTTTTATGGTCTCATAGTGATATTTCCAAAGGCCGAGGCCTGTGGAGCCGT
>NZ_CALWOJ010000007.1 GCF_944383115.1 uncultured Flavonifractor sp.
TGGTAGAACTCGCCGGGGGAGCGGTCCCCCCGGGCGTCCTCGTCCCGGAAGCAGGGGGCGATCTGGAAGTACTTGTCAAAGCCCGAGGCCATCAGCAGCTGCTTGAACTGCTGGGGGGCCTGGGGCAGGGCGTAGAACTTGCCCGGGTGCTTCCGGCTGGGCACCAGGTAGTCCCGCGCCCCCTCGGGGGAGGAGGCGGTGAGGATGGGGGTGGTGATCTCCAAAAAGCCGTGGTCGATCATGGCCTTGCGCAGGGCGGCCACCACCTGGCAGCGGAGGATAATGTTGTTTTTTACCTCCGGGTTGCGCAGGTCCAGGTAGCGGTATTTCAGCCGCTGGGTCTCGTCGGCCTCCCGGCTGCGGTTGACCTGGAAGGGCAGCTCGTTGTGGCGGCAGCGGCCCAGCACCTCGATCTTCTCAGGCACCACCTCAATGTCGCCGGTGGGCAGCTTGGGGTTCTTGGAGTCACGCTCCTGCACCACGCCGGTGACGGCGATGGTGGACTCCTTGTTCAGGGCCTTGATGGTCTTGACCATCTCTTCGGTCTCGGCCACCACCTGGGTGGTGCCGTAGAAGTCCCGCAGCACCGCAAAGCCCAGGTTGGCGCCCACCTCCCGGAAGTTCTCCAGGAAGCCCGCCAGGGTGACGCGCTGGCCTACCTGCTCCATACGCAGCTCCCCACAGCTGTGGGTGCGGTAGGCGGTTTTCACATTCGCCATGTAAAATCAACTCCAAATTGTAATATATGGTTGTAAAAATACAAATGGGACGGGCCGATGTGGGCATCGGCCCCTACTGGGCAACAAATCAATTGTAGGGGCGGGTGCCCACACCCGCCCGCTTTTTACGCTTTCAGGTCCAGGTAACGGCTGTAATACACCTGCACGTCGAAGTTCTTATACAGCTCGGTGCCGTCCTTGGCGGTGACGCCGAAGTGGGTGAGGGCGGTGTTCTTCACATAGTCCAGGAAGGTAACCCCGTCCACGGTGTTGAACCAGTTGAATTCCATGCCCTGGGCGGCGCAGTCGGCCTCCAGGCCGTCGATCAGCTCCTGCAAATAGGGCAGGTAGGCCCCGGCGGTGGTACCGTTGGTAAACAGTACGTCAGAGGGCTTGAGAGCGGCGGCGGTGAAGGGGGTGTAGTCCGCCGGGGTGAAGGTCTGGCGCAGGTCGGTGCGGGCCACACGGGCCACCATAGCGGCGGTCTCCGCCCGGGTCAGGCTGTTGCCGGCGGCAAAGGTGCCCCAGTTGTCCACGCCGGTGAGGATGCCCGCGTTGTAGAAGCGCAGCACGTCCTCATCCTGGGTGTCGGGCAGGGTGGTGATGGTGTTGATGGGGGCGAGCATGTCCTCCGGCACCACGGCGGCCAGAATGGACACAAACTCCTGACGGGTGGCCTGCTTTTCCGGGTCGGGTACGTCGATGCCCCGGTCCTCCAGGTACTTCACATAGGAGAAATACCAGGGCAGGGTCTCGCCGGGCTTGGGGGTGGCCACGGGAATAGCCTCCCCGGTGATGGCCTCGTTCATGCGGGCGGCGATGGTGGCCACCTCGCCCACGGTGAGGATCTGGAAGGGGGCAAAGGCGTGGCCCGTGCCCTGCATCAGCCCCACCTCGGCGCAGATGCGGGCGGGATCTTCATACCAGGAACCGGCCTCCACATCAATGAAGCCGGGGTACTCGTTGACCTTGGGGAAGGCCTCCTCAGGGGCGACTGCGGCGGCGGAGCCCATCAGCAGGGCGGCGGACAGAATCAGAGCGGAAAGTTTTTTCATGGAAAAATCCTCCTTGTCAAATCTCACAGGTTTGCCTTCTATAGACGGCTTGAAAGGGGGAAAGTTCCATTCAGTCCTGGTCCCGGATGGGGGTGCCAACCGCCCGGGCGGCCAGACCGGCCTGGATCAGCGCCGCCGCCTCAGCGGGGGTCACGGTCTGCTGCTCGCCGGTGGTCAGATCCTTCACCGTCACCTTGCCCTGAGCGATCTCGTCCTCGCCCAGGAAGGCGGCGTAGGGGATGGACAGCTTGTCGGCGTAGGACAGCTTCTGCTTGAATTTCTTCTTCTCACAGTGAAGCTGGGCCCGCACCCCCGCCTCCCGCAGGGTGGTGGCGAAGGAGATGGCGGGGGAGAGGTCCTCCGTCATGGGCAGGATCAGCACGTCTGCGGGAGCGGTGTTCATCTCCTCGTTCAGGTAGCCCTGGGCCTCCAGCACCGAGAACAGGCGGGTCAGACCAATGGAAATACCTACTCCGGGGAGTTGTTTGTCGGTATAATATTCCGCCAAGTTATCATATCGCCCGCCGGAGCAGATGGAACCCACCTCGGGATGGTCCAGCATGATGGTCTCGTACACGGTGCCGGTGTAGTAGTCCAGGCCCCGGGCGATAGTGAGATCCACCATAAAGTGGTCCTCAGGCACGCCAAAGGCGGACATATACTTCACCACGGTCTCCAGCTCGGCCACGCCCAGGTCGAACAGCTCGTTCCTGCCCTTGAAGGGCTCCAGGGCGGCCATGGGATCGGGAGCGGCCAGCAGGCCCAGCAGGGTGTCGGCGGTGTCGGGGGAGACGGCAAAGTCGTCCACCAGGATGGCCTTCACTTTCTCGGGGCCGATTTTCTCCAGCTTGTCGATGGTGCGCATCACGTCACCGGCCTGCTCCTCCAGACCCAGGACGGCGAAGAGGCCGTTCAGCACCTTCCGGTTGTTTACCCGGATCTTGAAGCGTTTCAGGCCCAGGGCGGTGAAGGTCTTGTAGATGATGGAGGGGATCTCGGCCTCGTTGGTGATGTCCAGAGAGCCGTCGCCGATGACGTCGATGTCGGCCTGATAGAACTCCCGGTAGCGGCCCTTCTGGGCCCGCTCCCCACGGTAGACCTTGCCGATCTGGAACCGGCGGAAGGGGAAGGTCAGCTCGTTCTGGTGGAGGGCCACATACTTGGCCAGCGGTACCGTCAGGTCAAAGCGGAGGGACAGGTCGCTGTCGCCCTTGGTAAAGCGGTAGATCTGCTTCTCGGTCTCGCCGCCGCCCTTGGCCAGCAGCACCTCGCTGGCCTCGATGGCCGGGGTGTCCAGGGGGGTAAAGCCGTAGAGGGAGTAGCTTTTGCGCAGGATGTCCACCATCCGGTCGAACTGCACCTGACGGGCAGGCAGCAATTCCATAAAGCCGGACAGGGTACGGGGTTTGATCTGGGCCATAGTGATGCTCCTTTGTATCGTAACATTTGGAATTTTGGCTCGGTGGGGGGATATCCGCAAAAAGGCGCTCTCGTCCCTTGTCACGGGACGAAAGCGCCTGCTTTCGTGGTGCCACCCATGTTCGGCGCTTAAAAAGCGCCCTCTGGCCTTCTGGTGCGGGAAGGGGACCGCGCCCGTCTCCGGGCCCGCTGATAAAGCCGTCTCCCGATCGCCTGCCGCAGGTCCTTCCAGCCAGGGGACCTTTCTCTGGTGCGGCGGTGTGAGCGGTACTTGCTCCGTCATTGCGGTATCATGCTGCTTATTGCCGTCAAGCAGTAAAGGGTTTGGTCTTGGGATTGATGATGTCTCTCCAGTCCAAATCCCCCCGCTCCAGGCCGTGGATGAGCATCTCGGCGGTTGCCACATTGGTGGCCACCGGGATGTTGTACTGGTCGCACAGGCGGGTGATATACTTCAGGTCCGCGTCCAGGTCGCTGGACTGGGGATCGGAGAAAAACAGCACCATGTCGATCTCGTTGTAGGCAATACGGGCGCCGATCTGCTGGCTGCCGCCATGCTCATGGGACAGGAAGAGCTGGACCGGCAGACCGGTGGCTTCGGCCACCAGACGGCCCGTGGTGTTGGTGGCGCAGATCGTGTGCTTGGACAGGATGCCGCAGTACGCAATGCAGAATTGCACCATCAGCTCTTTCTTTCGATCGTGGCTCATCAACGCGATATTCATACTACACCTTCTCTTCCTTTTCCAGATAGGGTCATGCCCGCAGCTTCATCAGCGGAACCTTTTGGCCCAGAAGCCGCTTGGCGATATTCAGATAGGCGATGGCGGCCCCGCGGCTGGCCCGCAGAATCAGGGGTTCTCCCTGATTGCCGCTGAGGATGACCTGAGCGTCCTCCGGTATGATGCCCAGCAGGGGGAGTCCGGCGGTATCCATTGCGTCGTCAATGGTGGTGCGTAGCCGCCGCATGAGTTTGGGCTGTACCCGGTTGACCACCAGGTGGATCTGAGGGATACGCCCCCGCAGTATGGTCACCGTGCGCTGGGCGTCCCGCAGGGCGGAGGCGTCGGTGGTGGCGACCACCACGGCCCGCTCCGCCGCGCAGCTGGCCAGGCGAAAGCCTTCGCCCAGCCCGGCGGGGGAGTCCATCAGGATGTAGTCGTACTTCTTTCGGGCCTGCCGGATCATTTCCCGCATGGCCTGTTCGCTCAGCGGTTCCTGGGGCAGGGTCACCGGCGCGGTGATCAAACTCAGCCCCTGGATCACCGGGTGGGGGACCGCCGCCCGCTCCAGCGTGCAGCGTCCGGAAAGCACGTCGGTAAAATCCATCAGGGCCCGATCGCTGAGACCCAGGTTCAAATCCAGGTTCCGCAGGCCGATGTCCATGTCAATGCACAGGACCTGGTGCCCCAGGGCGGCCAGGCAGGAACCCACACCACTGGTGAGGGAGGTTTTCCCCGTGCCGCCTTTCCCTGAGGTGATAATAATTGCTGTGGACATAGATTCACTCCCGACATACAAGATTAGAATATCACATTCTTTTGCCAGACGCAATGCTTAACTTTGTAATTGGCAGGCGGAAACCGGCTTAAAGGGGTGATTTTTGTATCCTCGCCCACCGGCGGGGATACCCCTTGGGGGTGGGGGCGATCTTCTCCACCACCACTACCCGGTGAGTCACTCCGGCGCCCGGGATCTCATAGTCCACCCGGGGCAGCAGCAGGCCCCCCAGTTTGGCCACCGCACGGGCCGCCCGATCCACCTCGTCGCCGCTGTCCACGCTCTTCATGGCCAGGAATTTGCCCCCCACCTTCACATAGGGCAGGCACAGCTCGCTCAGCACCTCCAGGGAGGCCACCGCACGGGACACCGCATAGTCAAAGCTGTCCCGGAAGCCCTCCTGATGGGCCTGCTCCTCACCCCGGGCGTGGAGACAGGTGATGTTGTCCAGCTGAAGCGCCCTGCACACCTCCTCCAGCCAGGTAATGCGTTTGCCCAGGCTGTCCAGCAGGGTGACGTTGAGAGCGGGCTCCAGGATTTTCAGGGGCATACCGGGGAACCCGGCGCCGGTGCCCACGTCGATGAGGGTCTTGTGTTTGAAGTCCTCGCCAACGGTGAGCAGGGCGGCGCTGTCCAGGAAGTGGAGATCCACCACCTGGTCGGGGTCGGTAATGGCGGTCAGGTTCATAACCTGATTCTGCGCCAGCAGCATGGCGCCGTATCGGGCCAGGGTCTCAGCCCCGCCGTCGGTGTGGATGCCCAGGGCCTCCAGCCCCCTCTGGATCCGGGGGATCTGAGGGGTCAGGCTGACGGGTGTGGAAGCCTGGGGGGTGTTTGTTTCGTGGGGCATGGATTTGACTCCTTTTTTCAGATACCTTTCCCCAAAGAGGGAACGGGAGGTGGAAAACACTCAGGCCTTGAGGGTAATGCGATAGGTGGCGCCGTCCAGCCCCACAAAGGCGCAGCCGTTTTCATCCACCGGCCCGGTCCAATCAAAGATCTGGGGGGTGACGGGCTGGAAGTTCCGGTCCAGGTAATAGGTGCCGCAGAGGAAGTAGTCGCCGGTGAGGGTGATGTTCTGGCCGTTGTAGGAAGAGGCCGCGGCAGGCACGGCGGAGCCGTCGGCGGCAAGCCACTGGCCGGAGCTGCTGTAGAACCAGGGGCCACCCCGGTGTTCCAGACTGGGCTGGGCGCAGGGGATGACCAGCTTGCCGGTGGTGTCGATGACGCCCCAGCCGCCCTCCTGCTTGAGGGCGGCATAGCCGTCACGGAAGTATTTGACCTCGATATACTGGGCCGGGATGACCCACTCACCTTTGGTGTCCACAAAGCCGTACAGCCGGGCGCTCTCGTCCAGGCAGGGGGCCAGGCCGTCGCTGAGTACGTCCCAATGGCCGTCGCCGGTGAGGGTTGCAATGGCTGCCCCGGTCCGGTCGTGGAGGATGGGATCGGCGTCATAAGAGGCCTGGCTGATAAAGTTGCCGTCCCCCAGCAGCTTGCAGGACCAGTTGGGGGTAAAGGGAACGGCGGTCCAGTCGCGGGAGCTGTCCACCACGGCGTAGGTGTCGTCGGCGGCCTGCATCATCACCAGACCGTCCTCATTGGCGTCCAGGAACACCATGCCCTCCTCCGGGGTGTACCAGGTGCCGTCGGCACGGTACAGGGCCCAGTGGTCCTCATAGGTCACAGGGAGCAGGGAGGAGGTGGCCCAGTCGCCGTCGGCCTTACCGCCCTTCAGATCCAGGGGGGTGAGGGTATAGCGGCTGTCGTCCACCGTCTTGAGGGTAAATTCCTGGCGCAGCTCCGGCCGGATGAGCCGGGCCGCCATGGTGGCCATCTCCGTCGGCCCGGGTGAGGACCACCTGGCCCCACTCTTCAGGCGCTTCAGGCAGAGTGCCGTCCCCGCCGCTGAGGATATGGTGGATGCGCCCGGCCAGAGTGGCCGCCTCGCCAATGGTGACGGAGCGGCTGGGGGAGAAGTTGCCGTTGCCGGTACCGTTGAGCAGGCCGGTGACGTAGCACAGCCCGGCGGCGTCGGCGTACCAGATGTCGTCGGCCACATCCCCGAAGGCGGCGGGTTCCCGCAGGGCGGGGAAGGAGGCCACCACATCGGTCTGGGCGGCCAGGACAGGTGTGATCAGCAGCGCGCCGGTCACCAGCAGGGAAAGCAGTCGTTTCATCGTGCGTACCTCCGTTTCACGGTGGGACGGCGGGATGCGCAGTTCCGGGCTTTTGTTTGTTCAGATGCCGAAGTTGGCCAGCAGGGGCGGCACACCCAGAATCAGGCTGACCACAAACCCTACGGCGCAGAGTACCGCCAGAATGGCCATAGACACCTTTCGGGAATAGGTGCTGTCCGGATGGCGGGCCAGATAGAGGGAGATGGCGAATATACCGGCAATGCCGGGGCAGGCAAAGAGGGGGGCAATGCCGGTGAGGTAGTTCCCCTGGTTGAAGAAGGGGTAGATGTTGAGGATCACAAGGCCCACCATGTAGACGATGCCCACCCAGGCCATGATGCGTTTGACGGGGGAGGCAGGAACAAAGGGTTCCTGCTCCTCCCGGCGGTCGTTGTTTTCCGGACGCTCAGTCATGGCGTTGCTCCTTCAGCAGGTCCCGGATCTCGGTGAGCAGCTGCTCCTGGGTGGAGAGGGCCGGCTCCGCCGGGACGGTCTCAGCGGCCTCCTCCTTCTTGCGGTGGAAGCGGTTGATGGCTTTTACCAGCAGGAAGATGACAAAGGCCATGATAAGGAAGTTGACCACGGACTGGATAAAACTTCCAAATGCAATGGTGGCATTTCCCACCTGGAAGGTGAGGGCGGCGAAGGTACTCTCGCCGATGAACAGGCCCACGAAGGGCATGAGAATGTCGTTGGTCAGGGAATCCACGATGGTTTTGAAGGCGCCGCCGATAATGACGCCCACAGCCAGATCCATCACGTTGCCCCGGGCAATGAACTTGCGGAACTCGGCCATAAAGCCTTTGGTTTTCTCTTTTGCGGACATCTGTTTCTCCTTATGCCTTGGGTACCAGCACTTCCTTGCCGCCCATATAGGGACGCAGGGGAGCGGGAATCTTCACGCTGCCGTCGGCCTGGAGGTTGTTCTCCAGGAAGGCAATGAGCATACGGGGAGGAGCCACCACGGTGTTGTTCAGGGTGTGGGGCAGGTAGGTGCCCTTCTCGCCCTTGACGCGCATTTTCAGGCGGCGGGCCTGGGCGTCCCCCAGGTTGGAACAGGAGCAGACCTCAAAGTACTTCTGCTGACGGGGGGACCAGGCCTCAATGTCGCAGGACTTGACCTTCAGGTCGGCCAGGTCGCCGGAGCAGCACTCCAGCTGACGCACCGGGATATCCATGCTGCGGAACAGTTCCACAGAGTAGCGCCACATCTGCTCGTACCACTTCATGGAGTCCTCGGGCTTGCAGACCACCACCATCTCCTGCTTCTCAAACTGGTGGATGCGGTAGACGCCCCGCTCCTCGATGCCGTGGGCGCCCTTCTCCTTGCGGAAGCAGGGGGAGTAGGAGGTGAGGGTCTGGGGCAGCTTGTCCTCGGGGATAATCTGGTCAATGAATTTGCCGATCATGGAGTGTTCGGAGGTGCCGATCAGGTAGAGATCCTCACCCTCGATCTTATACATCATGGCGTCCATCTCGGTCTGGCTCATGACGCCCTCCACCACGTTGCCGTGGATCATGAAGGGAGGCACGCAGAAGGTAAAGCCCTTGTTGATCATAAAGTCCCGGGCGTAGGCCAGCACCGCCTCGTGGAGGCGGGCGATGTCGCCCATCAGGTAGTAGAAGCCGTTGCCGGACACCCGGCCGGCGGCGTCCATGTCAATGCCGTCAAAGGACTCCATGATCTGGGTGTGGTAGGGGATCTCAAAGTCGGGGGTGACGGGCTCGCCGAACCGCTGAACCTCCACATTGCAGGAGTCGTCGGGGCCGATGGGCACGGAGGGGTCGATGATGTTGGGGATGACCAGCATGATCTTGCGGATCTCCTCGGCCAGCTCGGTCTCCCGGCCCTCCAGGAAGGCCAGCCGGTCGGCGTCCGCCTTGACCTCGGCCTTGAGCGCCTCGGCCTCGGCCAGCTTGGAGGGGTCCTTCTTGGACTGGCCCATCAGCACGCCCACCTGCTTGCTCTTGGCGTTGCGGGCGGTACGCAGATCCTGGGCCTCCTGGATGGTCTTGCGGTTCTCAGCGTCCAGGGCAATGACCTGATCCACCAGGGGCAGTTTCTCCTCCTGGAACTTCTTTTTGATGTTTTCCTTGACAATCTCGGGGTTTTCCCGGACAAATTTGATATCCAGCATGGTGTGATACAACCTTTCTAATGTGTGATAGGGGAGCGGCCCGTGGGCTTGCTCCGACGTTGTTTCACGTGAAACAATACCGCTTAATACAGCGCCTCGTAGATCTCCTGATAGCGGTCGTAGGGGGAGAAGCGGCCGTTGTCGGTGACGCTTTCCTTGGGCAGATACTGGGGCAGTTCGTCGCCCATATCCTCAATGAGGCTGCGGGCCTGGGTGTAGCGGCCCCGGGTATAGGCTTCGTTGATCTGCCAGAACCAGTCCAGCGCCTGGGAGGCCTTGGTCAGGTCGGATACCTGCTGCTCCAGCTCCGCCAGGGACTGTTCCTGCTCCTGAATGGTCTCTTCCTGTTGGGAAAGGGTGGTTTGCAACTCTTCCACCTGTTTGGTCAGGCTTTCGTTCTGGGCAATGGTGTTGGCCAGAGACTGGGTGGCCGAGTCGGAGGTGTGCTGCAGGTTGTTGATGGCCTCTTCGTTGGCCCGGCGCTGCATCAGGAAGGACATGAGCAGCAGCAGGAAGGCGGCGGCAAAGAGGATCATCAGATAGAACAGGACCGGATTGCCTTTGGCGGGCTTTTTCCGGTCCGCCTCATGCTGGGGACGGGCCTGATTTTGCTTCTCCGTGTCGGGATTGCTCAAGGCTGGGCACCTCCCTTGTCGGAGGAGGGGAGCTGCTCCAGCAGATCCAGCAAGGTGTTCAGGTCTTCCTGATTATAATACTCCAGTTCTACCTTGCCCTTCTTCTTGCCGCTAATAATATTGACCTTGCGGCCAAACCGGGCGGCCAGGGATTTCTCCGCCGCCCGCAGATAGATGGACAGGTCGGGGCCTGAGGGAGGAGCGGGGGGCTCTTTCTCGCCGTTGGACAGCCGCTTGGCCAGGGCCTCGGTCTGACGGACGCTGAGATCTTCCGCAATGACCTTCTGGGCCAGCTTCTTTTGCAGCTGGCCGCTGGGTACGGAGAGGATGGCCCGGGCATGGCCGGCGGACAGTTTGCCCTCCTCCAGCAGCATATGCACCGCATCGGGCAGGGCCAGCAGCCGCAGGGCGTTGGCAATGGCCGGGCGGGATTTGCCTACCCGCTGGGCCACTTCTTCTTGGGTCAGGCCGTACTCCTCCATCAATACCTTGTATCCGTTGGCCTCTTCAATGGGATTCAGGTCCTCTCGCTGGAGGTTTTCGATAAGGCCCAGCTCCATGACTTTGCGGTCGTCGGCCTCGATAATCACGGCAGGCACCTCGGTGAGGCCGGCCAGTTTGGCCGCCCGCCACCGGCGCTCGCCGGCAATAATCTGGTAATAGCCGGAGGACAGCCGCCGTACCGTCAGCGGCTGAATCACCCCGTGGGTGCGGATGGAATCGGCCAGATCCTGGAGGGCCTCCTCGTCAAACCGCTTCCGGGGCTGTTTCAGACCCGGTTCTACCTGTGAAATAGGAAGGGAGAGGGATCCACCCTCCTGGGATTGGAGGGCGGCGTCGCCCAACAGTGCGCCCAGCCCTTTGCCCAGACCCCGTTCCAATGCCATACTCATTTGCTCCTTTCTTCCCGGGTGATGTTATAGCGATTATGCTCCAGCAGCTCGGCAGCCAGGGCGCCATAGGCCTCGGCCCCCCGGGAATAGGGGTCGTAGGCCTGCACGGGCTTACCAAAGCTGGGGGCTTCCGACAGACGTACGTTGCGGGGGATCACCGAGGCGTACACCTGGCCGGGGAAGTGCCGTTTGACCTCTTCAGCCACCTGCATGGACAGATTGGTCCGCCCATCGTACATGGTAAGGATGACGCCCTCCAGCGCCACTTTGGGATTCAGCGACCGCTTTACAATGCGGATGGTGGAGAGCAGATCGCTGAGACCTTCCAGGGCGTAATACTCGCACTGGACGGGCACCAGCACCGAATCAGCGGCGCACAGCGCGTTCAGGGTCAACAGCTCCAGGGAGGGAGGGCAGTCAATAAACAAGTAGTCGTAGTCCTGGCTCAGGGCCGCCAGCGCGTTTTTCAGCAAATACTCCCGGTGGTCAGCGGTGATCATTTCCACCGTGGCGCCGGCCAGGGACTTGTTGGCGGGAATGACGTCGGCATAGGGGGTGGATACCACCGCCTTGCGCACCTCCGCGCCGTTAAGCAGCACATCATAAATGTTGGGGGAAATGGTCTTGTCCACGCCAAAACCGGAGGTGGTATTGGCCTGGGGATCAAAGTCGCAGACCAGCACCCGCTGATCCAAATTTTTTAGGGCGGCTGCCAGGTTGACGCAGGTCGTGGTCTTACCCACGCCGCCCTTCTGGTTGACAATAGCAATGGTTTTTGCCATAGCGCACCTGCCTTTATATCTCTTCAAAGGTACCGAGCATTATTATATCCCCTTACCCGACGCAATTCAACTGAAAAAGAAAATTCCTTGCCCGGCCCAACGGGCACTATGAAAAAAAGAGGGAGTGTTTCACTGTTTCACGTGAAACACTCCAAAAAGAGAAGCCTAGGACTTGGGAATGGTAATGGTCAGCTGAATGGCGTCCGCCGTCTCCTGCCGCCGGCAGTTGGCATTGACCCCCGCGCTCTTCATGATGGACAGCCCCCTGGTAATGGTGTTGAGGAAGAGCCGCACATCCTTAATAATAAAGGCGGGTTTCTTCCGCTGGGGCTTGTCCGGAAGGGGATGGAGCAGCTCCTCCACATATTGCTCGGTTTTGGCCACCGTCAATCCCTGCTCCACTACATAACGGGCCGCCTCCGTCTGGACGGCGGGGTCCTCCAGCTTGAGCAGGGCCCGGGCGTGGCGCTCGGTACAGCCGTGCTGCCGCAGGATGGACAGCGTGGCAGGGGAGAGCCGCAGCAGCCGCAGCTTGTTGGCCACAGCGGACTGTGATTTGCCAATCCGCTTAGCGGCCTCCTCCTGGGAGAGGTGATAGGTCTGAATCAGTGCGGACAGGGCGGCAGCCTCCTCCACAAAGTCCAGATCCCGCCGCTGGAGATTTTCCACCAGCGCCAGCAGAGAGGACTCCTGCCCGTCCACGGTGACAATAATACAGGGAACCTCGGACAGCCCCGCCAGCTTGGAGGCCCGCAGCCGGCGTTCCCCGGAGACCAGTTCATATCCGCCGCTTGTCCGGCGGACTGACAGGGGTTGAAGCACCCCATGCTCTTTAATACTGGCGGCCAGTTCCTCCAAAGAGTCCTGGGCAAAGTAGGTCCGGGGTTGTCCCGGATTGGGGGAAATGGAAGCGACGGGCAGAAACTGGACACGATTGCTCTCAAAAAGGCCCTTTCGACGCAACAGCGGCATAGTAGCCCCTCCTTTGCGATGGTAAATAATGGATATCTATAGATTATCACATTTTTTCGCAAAAAAAGCGGAAGGACGTCGAATGGGAAATATTTTCCATTTAAGCGCCTGCCTGGTCCAGGGCCTGAGCCAGGCGGCGCAGAAAAACCAGGTTGCTGGGCCGCTGGAGAGGGAGGCCGCCCATGAGGGAGCGATAGGCGGGGGAGGCGGCGGTATGGAGCTTGTCCACCATGGCCCGGATATTCTTCTCCACACTGGCGTAGCAGGTGTGTTGATCGGAAATAGTGGGGGCGTAGGCCTGTTTCAGCAAGGCGGTGGGATCCTGGCAGAGTACCACGGCGGCCTGGGCGGCGGCCTCCATCCCCATGCCGGAGGCGCCCATCTCCTCCAACAGGGCCAAGGCGGCGCGCTTGAGGGGTGCCAGACAGAGGAACTGAAGCAGCTGCGGCAGGGCCTGGCAGTTGATGGGCTTAACCAGGTAGTAGCTGGCCCCCAGGGAGAGGGAACACTTCACCACACCTTGATGGGCGATCTGTGATGTGACTATCGTCACCGGCGGGGCAGGTAACCGGGACAGAGCCCGCAGCACGGACAGACCGTCCAGGCAAGGCATCACCAAATCCAGCAACAGAGCGTCGGGGCGCAGCCGGTCCACCAGTTCCAGACACTCCAGGCCGTTTTCCGCCGCGCCGCACAGACTCAGGCCGGGCAGGTGAGGGAGGGTGGCGGTCAGCAGACGCCTGGCGGCGGGGTCATCCTCCGCCACCAGAACCCGGATCTCCATTCCCATGGAACCAGCGCCCCCTTTCCAAATGGCCTGTTTCAGAAAATCAGACAAGGTTCGAGTTTCATGTAATTCTATGATAAACGAAAGCCAGCCGGAAGTAAACGGTCACTTTGGAGACGGATGGAAATAAAAGCAGCAGCGGGGCTTGCGCCGCCGCTGCTGCGGAAAAACAAATGGAAATGGAATCAAGCTGCCGGAGAGGCGGTAGGCTCCGCCGCCGGGCTTTCGGTTTCCACGGCGGGGCTGGCCGAGGCGGCGGCTTCCGCCTCCTGCTCTGCCTGCCACTGGAGGGCCATGTCCTTCATGAAGTCGTAGAGCTTTTTGGGGTCCAAATCGTCATAGGCCTGGGTGGTCTCCACCTTGGCCTCCGCCGTCCACTGGTCCAGCAGCTGGTTCATGGCGTAAGCCGAGTAGGCCGAGCGGGTATCCTCGTTGTCGGCGTCCTGCCGCAGGAGGATATGGTAGCCGTAGCTGGTCTCCACCGGCTGGCTGATCTCACCCACGGACAGGGCGGTGCCGGCGGTAACAAACTCGCTCACCAGGGAGGAGGTGCCGTCCACCAGAGCGCCGGAGGACAGGAAGGTGTAGCCCTCGGGCTTGTAGAGTTCGCCGGTGGTCTCATCCCGGCCGTCGTCGCTCTTTTCGTTCATGGCCGTGTCAAAGGCGGCGATGGGGTCGGCGGAACCGGTAATCTCGGCATACAGAGCGTCGGCCTCCGCCTTGGTGGCCGCCTTCTCCTCATCGGTGGGATCGGAACCGTCGTCGTGCTGGGGGAAGGCCAGCAGGATGTGCTTACAGTTATAGATGTCCTCCGCCTCAATCATGGCCTGGATCTGCTCGTCGGTAGGCGTCAGCTCCCCGGCCTCCTCCATGGAGGCCTGGAGGTTCTGGACCTGATAATAGGCGTCGTTGAGGGAGAGGTAGGCATCCCGGCTGATGCACTGCTGATCCAGCCACTCCTGGAGGGTAAGGCCGTAATACTGCTCATAGAAGCTGCCCATCTGCTCCAGCTGGGTCTCGGCTTCGGCCCGCTGCTCCTCGGTGACAAGGGCGCCCGCCGCTTCGGCGTGGCTGGCCACCGTGGCGTACAGCTTACTGATCTCCAGGGCCTGCTCCTTCAGGTAGTCGGCGGTGGGCTGGCCCTCGATCTCCTCCTCCCAGGCGTCGTCGTCGGCCAGGTAGCCGGCGTTCTTGGCGGTGGAGATACTGGTCAGCAGCCAGTAGAGATACTGGTCGGCGGTCACGTCCCTGCCGTCCACGGTAAAGAGTACGGTGTCACGGGGCAGGCCGATGGCCTGATAGGCCACGTCGTCGGCAGCGGGAGTGGCGGTGGGCTGGGCGTCAGAGGTGCCGCACCCAGCCATGGCGCCCAGCAGCAGCGCGCCGCTGAGGCCGGCGCACAGTGTTTTTTTCCAATTCATTGTTTCGTTCCTCCTTACGGTTGCCGGAATCCCGGCGAAACAGAACTAGTTTACACCTTTTTCTTCTCCCCGGCAACCGGGCCGGAGCGGCGTTTACCGAAAGTTCACAAAGGTGACGGGGAGTGGGGAAGGCTATGCCCGCAAAAACCCCTTCCCAAAGATCTCGCTGGAGTTGGCCACAATCATAAAGGCGTGGGGGTCCACCTGCTTCAGGTGGCGGCGCAGGGCCACCGCCTGGCTCCGGGAGAGGACGGTGAGGACCACATGGTGTACGTCGTGGGTGTAGGCGCCCTGGGCGGTCCACACGGTGGCGCCCCGCACCAGGGTGTGGGTCACATAGTCGCAGACGTGTTCCGGGTCGGAGGTGATGACAAAGAAAGCCTTCCGGCGGTTGAGAGACTCGATAGCGCCGTCCACCAGTACCGACTTGAGGGCCAGGCCCAGCAGGGAACACAGGCCGGCCTTGACGTCAAAGACGAAGAGAGCGGCAGCGGCAATGGCCACGTCCGAGATGAGCAGGGCGGTGCCCACGTCCAGGCCGGTGTACTTTTTCAGGATCATGGCGGCAATATCGGTGCCGCCGGAGGAGGCGTCGATATTGAACAGGATGGCGGCCCCCAGGGCGGGCAGGATGACGGCGAAGAAGAGCTCCAGCATCAGCTGGTCGGTGAGAGGAGCGGTGAGCGGCCACACCCAGGAAAATACCTGGATCAGCCCCGCCGACAGCAGGGAACAGTACACCGTACGGAACCCAAAGCTCTTGTCCAGCATCAGAAAGCCCAGGATGAGGAAGAGTACATTGATGATGGTGTTGTAGGAGGAGGCCGACAGCACGGGCAGCACCTTGCCCAGCAGGATGGACAGGCCGGACACACCGCCCATGGAGAAGTTGTTGGGGAATTTGAAGCAGTAGACGCCCACGGAGATCATGACCGTGGCAAGGTTCATCCAGAAAAATTCCTTCCAGAATCGCTTTTTGTCCGATATCATGTCCATCTCTCCTTTTCGTCAGGGGGAGGCCTGTCATCGGGCGGCCTGGACGGCGCTCCACACGTCGTAGCCGCTGCTGGCGGGGATGGTGCCTACCCGCCACAGGGATACTCCGGTGATGCCGAACATCTTGGCCAGCTGGAGCTTGTCCGCCACGCTGCGGGCGTCCTCATACCACACTTTGTATCTCTCGCCCTCCTCATTGGTGTAGATGGCGTAGGGATTGCGGTACTTATCGCTGTAGGTCACCACCGTGTCCGGCTGGGCCAGCCGGGCGGCCAGGGTGGAGGCGCCGGGGTGGTAGATGGTGGTGTCCAGCAGCTTTCCGTCCTCGTCAATATGGAACCCGGCGGTGCCGAAGGAGATGGCCAGGGCGATCTTGCTCACATCCCGGACGCCGGTATCCGGATCGGTGATGTCCCGCAGGGCCTCATACACGCTGGCAATGGGGGTGACGGGGGAGTCGGTGTTGCCGGTGCCCACATAGGACTCCGGGATGGAGGTCCACTGGTAGTCGTGGGCCATGAGGATCACCTTGTCGCACACATCCCCCAGGCCCCGGTAGTCAAAGCCGGTGTACCAGGTGTCGGGCTGGACGCACACATACAGGGTCTTGCTGTCGGGCAGAGCGGCCCGCAGCTCCTGCATAAAGGTGACATAATTTTTCTTTATGGTATCTCCCTTCAGCCCCTCAAAGTCGATGGTCAGGCCGGCGTAGTCTCCGGCGGCGGCCACCAGGGCGTCAATGGCCTGGGCCCGGGCGTTGGAGTTGTTGACCACAGCGGCCACGGTGGAGGTGGTGGAGCCGTCGGCCAGGGTCACCGAGTCGGTGGCAGAGCCAAAGACGCACAGGTTGTAGTCTACCCCGTGGCTGGTAAAGTAGTCGGTGGCGGGGGTGGGGTCGGAGGGTTTCACCCAGTCGTTGCCGTTTGTGCTGGTGGAGTTGAGGGTGGGGCCGTTTTCGCCGTACTCCAGCCGGGCCCAGCCCACGCTGACGGCGTCCATATCGGCGGTCAGGTTGATCTGGGAGTAAGAGGAGAAGGCGTAAAAGCCGTGGAGCCAGTCCACCTTGGAGAGATACCGCTCATACACCCGCACCAGCATGGTGGCGGCCTCCTCCCGGGTGGCGGAGTGGGAGGGCAGGAACTTCAGCTGACCGCCCGGCCCGGCCACGCCGCGGATCATGCCGATGTCATAGGCGATGGCAATGTAGCCCGCGTTGCTCTTTACATCGTCAAAGGGGAGGGACAGCTGAGACAGGTCCTGGGCCAGGGTGTCGTACCCCAGGGCCCGCACCAGCATCACCGCCATCTCCTCCCGGCTGATGTAGTCCAGGGGGCGGAAGGCGCCGTTGGGGTCCATCACGTCGTGGGCCCGGGCGGTCTCCACGGCGGAGTAATACCACTCGCCGGTACCGCAGTCTATGTAGGAGGGGGAGGACGGGGAGATCATGTCCCAGCCGAACATGCGGCACAAAATGGTGACAAATTCCGCCCGGGTGATGTTGACCCTGATGCCGAACCGGCCGTCGGGGTAGCCCTCCATCAGACCGTAATCCCGGGCCTTGTCAATGTCGGCCTGGGCCCAGTGGCCGCCGGTGTCGGAAAAGGCCCGGGCGGCGGGGGAGAGGGGGGCGGCGCAAAGCAGTAAAACGGCGGTAAGAGCCGCCGCGCAGATACGGCGCTTCATAGGGGAAAAGACCTCCTTTGTCATGGGTGAAACAGGAAGTTTGGTCTGGTACCTCCTATTTTATCAAAGGCGGATGCAAAGTACAACGAGAAAAGGGACGGGCGGAGGAGCGGACTTAAGAAAAATACCTCGGCATATCAGACAAAATTGATAAAAAGGCGTGACGGCGAGCGGGTTTTTTGATAGAATATGGTCGGTTGCAGCAGGGGAGAAAATTCGATACAATGAAGATAACTATTTGATTAAGGAGACGGCGGTATGAAATTGCTGGAAGAGCGCATCCGCACCCACGGGAAGATCCGGGAGGGCGGTGTGCTGAAGGTAGACAGTTTCCTCAACCATCAGATGGACGTCAAGCTGTTTCAGGAGATGGGTAAGGAGTTTTTGCGCTTATATCAGGACTGCGGAGTCACGAAGATTTTGACCATCGAAGCATCGGGGATCGGGATCGCATGTGTGGCTGCGCAGTTTTTTGATTGTCCGGTGATTTTTGCGAAAAAGAACAAGACCAAGAACATTGCCGGCGACGTATATACCTCCAAGGTGGAGTCTTTTACCCACGGCAGGGTATATGACATCATTGTGTCCAAGGAATTCCTGCTGCCGCAGGATCGGGTGCTGATCATCGACGACTTTTTGGCCAACGGCTCCGCCCTCCAGGGCCTCATCAAGCTGGTGCGGGACGCCGGGGCTACCCTGGTGGGCGCCGGCATCGCGGTGGAGAAGGCCTTCCAGCCCGGCGGCGACATGATCCGGGGCATGGGCGTGAGGGTGGAATCCCTGGCACGGATCAAGAGTATGAGTGTTGAGAACGGCGTGGAGTTCTGCTGAGCGACCGGCCGTCATAGGTGTGTTCAGACCAGCCTGTGGGGAAGCGGGCTGTTTTGAAGGAAAGTTGGAAGTCATATTGGATCTAAAGGAGGAAAACTGGACATGAACAAGAAAAGATTCCTGGCAATGCTGTTGGCCGGCGCCATGATGCTGGGCCTGGCCGCCTGCGGCGGCGGCAGCACCGAGACCCCCTCCGGCGGCGAGACTGTCTCCGGCAACAGCGAGACCCCCTCCGGCGAGGGCAAGACCGTCAAGGTGGGCCTGATCTGCATCGGCGACGAGAACGACCAGGGCTATACCTACAACTTCATCCGCGGCAAGGAGGCCGTCACCGAGAAGCTGGCCGCCAAGGGCATCACCGTGGACTGGCAGGTCAAGTGGAACATCGGCGAGGACTCCTCCTGTGAGGAGGCCAACATCGAGCTGGCCGAGGCCGGCTGCGACCTGATCATCAACAACTCCTACGGCTTTGAGCCCTTCATGCTGAAGGTGGCTCCCGACTATCCCGAGATCGAGTTCATCGCCTGCACCAACCAGGCTTCCTGGAACGACGGCCTGGACAACACCCACAACGCCTTCGCCAATATCTATGAGGGCCGTTACCTGGCCGGCGTGGTGGCCGGCATGAAGCTCCAGGAGATGATCGACAACGGCGAGATTACCGCCGAAGAGGCCGTCATCGGCTATGTGGGCGCCTACTCCTTTGCCGAAGTGATCTCCGGCTTTACCGCCTACTACCTGGGCGCCAAGAGCGTGTGCCCCAGCGTGACCATGAAGGTCCAGTTCGTGGGTTCCTGGTCCGACGCCTCTGAGGAGGGCAACGCCGCCCAGGCCCTGTGCGACGCCGGCTGCGTCATGATCTCCCAGCACTCCGACAACACCACCCCCGCCACCGCTGCTCAGAACAACGGCGCCTTCCACACCGGCTACAACAACGACATGATCTCCGTGGCCCCCGACGCCTCCCTCATCGGCACCCGCATCGACTGGTCCGTGTACTTTGAGTACGCCATCGAGGCCGTGGCCAACGGCGAGGAGTTTGCCCAGGATTGGTGCCACGGCATGGACGAGGGCGCCGTGGTTATGACTCCCCTGAACGAGGACATCGCCGCCGAGGGTACCGCTGAGAAGCTGGCCGAGGTGGAGGAGCAGATCCGCTCCGGTGAGCTGCAGGTGTTCGACACCTCCACCTTCACCGTGAAGGGCGAGCCCCTCACCACCTGCATGGCCCTGGATACCGACGGCGACTTCGTGGCCGACTCCGAGGAGGCCGTGTTTAACGGTGCTTTCCATGAGTCCGCCTTCCAGTCTGCGCCTTACTTTACCGTGCAGATCGACGGCATCGAGTGGCTCAACTCCGCCTATTGATGACCTGACCCAAAAGAGGGCTGCACACGCAGCCCTCTTTTCTGTCCTTTCCCGGGAAATCCCGTGAAACACCCACCCACGTCTCATCACAGGAAGGATGACAGCCTTGGAAACTGTCCACGCAATTGAACTCAAACACATCACCAAACGCTTCGGCAAGGTGGTGGCCAACGACGGCATTGACCTGGCCATCGACCGGGGGGAGATCCTCTCCCTGCTGGGGGAGAACGGCAGCGGCAAGACCACCCTGATGAACATGCTCTCCGGCATTTATCTGCCCGACGAGGGGGAGATCCTGGCCGACGGCAAGCCGGTGACCATCCGCTCCCCCAAGGACGCCTTTGCCCACGGCATCGGCATGATCCACCAGCACTACAAACTGGTGGAGGTGTTCACCGCCGCCGAGAACATCGCCCTGGGTCTGAAAGGGAAGGATCATGACCGCAAGGCGGTGGCTGCCCAGGTCCAGGCCATCAGCGACAAGTACGGTTTCGGCATCGACCCCAACAAGAAGGTATACGACATGTCGGTGTCCGAGAAGCAGACGGTGGAGATCGTCAAGGTACTCTACCGGGGGGCCGAGATCCTGATTCTGGACGAGCCCACCGCCGTCCTCACCCCCCAGGAGACCGAGCGGCTCTTTGACATCCTCCGGGCCATGAAGGCCGACGGCAAGGCCATCGTCATCATCACCCACAAACTCCATGAGGTGATGGCCCTGTCCGACAAGGTGGCGGTCCTCCGCAAGGGCAAGTACATCGGTACCGTCAACACCTGTGACACCAACCCCCAGAAGCTCACCGAGATGATGGTGGGTCACGCCGTCACCCTGAACATCGACCGGCCCCAGGCCAAGTACAAGGACCTGCGGTTGGAGGTGAAGGGCCTCAACTGCCGCAGCGGGGAGGGGGTCAGCGTCCTGAAGGATATCTCCTTCCAGGCTTTCGGCGGTGAGATCCTGGGCATTGCCGGTATTGCCGGCTCCGGCCAGAAGGAGCTGCTGGAGGCCGTGGCCGGCCTTCAGAAGGCCGAGTCCGGCCACATCTTCTACTATCCGCCCCACCCCAACAGTGACATCGCCGGCCACCATGTGCCGGTGGACAAGGCGGGGGAGGAGCTGGTGGGCAAGACCCCCGGCCAGATCCGCAAGGTGGGCGTCTCTCTGGCCTTTGTGCCTGAGGACCGGCTGGGCATGGGCCTGGTGGGGGGCATGGGCATGGTGGACAACATGATGCTCAAGACCTATAAGGACACCCCCGGCCCTCTGGTGGATCGGAAGGCCCCCAAGGCCCTGGCGGAAAAGCTCATCGACGAGCTGGAGATCGTCACCCCCGGGGTGGCTACCCCCGTCCGGCGGCTGTCCGGCGGCAACGTGCAGAAGGTGCTGGTGGGCCGTGAGATCGCCTCCACCCCCACCGTACTCATGACCGCCTACCCCGTCCGGGGCCTGGATATCAACTCCTCCTACACCATCTACCGGCTGCTCAACGAGCAGAAGATGAAGGGCGTGGCGGTGCTGCTGGTGGGCGAGGACCTGGACGTGCTGCTGGAGCTGTGCGATCGTATTCTGGTGCTGTGCGGCGGCCAGGTGTCCGGCATTGTGGACGGACCGGCCGCCACCAAGGAGCAGGTGGGCCTGCTTATGACCCATGTGGGCGGCGGAAAGGAGGCTGGATCGGATGCATGAATCTCATACTCCCCTGATCCGTCTGGCCAAGCGGGACGGGATGCCCAAGGGCCAGGTGTGGGCTATCCGGGGCGCCTCCTTCCTGGCGGCCATCCTCATCAGCGCCCTCATCTTCCTGCTGATGGGCCACAACCCCTTTGGGGCCTTCGGCACCATGGTGGGCGGCTCTCTGGGCAAGCCCACCGCCATCCGCCAGACCGTGAAGATTGCCGTGCCCCTGCTGGGCACCGCACTGGCCATCGCCCCCTGCTTCAAGATGCGCTTCTGGAACATCGGCGCCGAGGGCCAGATCACCGCGGGCGCCGTGGGCGCCTCCTACTTCGCCCTGTTCTGGGCGGATAAGCTGCCAGGCCCCATGCTGCTGGTGGTCATGGCCGTGGCCGGCGCCATCTGCGGCGGCCTGTGGGCCCTGGTGCCCGCCTTCTTCAAGGCCAAGTGGGGCACCAACGAGACCCTGTTCACCCTGATGATGAACTATATCATGATCGGCGTGGTGAAATGGCTCCAGGGCGGCCCCTGGGAGGGCCGTCCCGGCTCCCAGATCATTCCCCAGTTCGACTCCGCCGCCGTGCTGCCCAAGGTGCTGGGGGTCCACTGCGGCTGGATCATCGTCCTCATCCTGACGGTGGCCATGTTCTTCTACATGAAGTACACCAAGCAGGGCTATGAGATCGCCGTCATCGGCGAGAGTGAGAACACCGCCCGGTACGCCGGTATGAACGTGGGCAGGATCATCATGCGTACCATGTTCCTGTCCGGCGCCATCGCCGGCCTGGTGGGCTTCATCGTGGCCTCCGGCGCGGACAACACCCTGTACTCCGGCGTGGCCGCCGGTGTGGGCTTTACCGCCATCACCGTGGCCTGGCTGGCCCAGCTCAATCCCTTCGCCATGGTGGGCATCTCGGTACTGCTGGCGGTGCTGGACAAGGGCGCCGACACCCTCCAGACCCAGCTGTCCGTGCCCGCCTCTATCTCGGATATCATCACCGGCATCTTCCTGTTCTGTATGCTGGGCTGCGAGTTCTTCATCAACTACCGCCTCATCCTCCGGGGCGGCCATAAGGAGGTGGCCGAATCATGAGTGTCAACAGCAACGCGGTGCTGCTTCTCATTATGGCTGCTGTCCTCAACGGCGTGCCCCTGCTCTACGGCACCCTGGGTGAGATCCTGTCGGAAAAGGCGGGCAACCTGAACCTGGGCGTGGAGGGCATGATGTTCATGGGCGGAGCCATGGGCCTGGGCGCTGCCTTCTACTTCGAGGGGGCCGGCGGCACCAGCGGCGTGCTGGCCGTCATCCTGGCTTTGTTCTTCGCCTTCCTGGGCGGCGCCATCGGAGCCCTCATCTACTCCTTCCTCACCATCACCCTCCGGGCCAACCAGAACGTCACGGGCCTGGCCCTGGCCATCTTCGGCACCGGCGCCGGCCAGTTCATTGGCGAGTACATGCGGGTGACCTCCGGCGGCTATGTGGCGGTGAGCAACAACCTGAAGGCGGTGTTCCTCAACTCCCCCTTCCCGGCGGCCCTGCAGGAGCTGCCGGTGGTGGGACCCCTGCTCTTCGGTCACAGTATCTTCCTCTACCTGGGCATCGTGCTGACGGTGGGGATGCACCTGTTCCTCAATAAGAGCAAGGCGGGATTGTCCCTGCGGGCGGTGGGCGAGTCCCCCGCCACCGCCGACGCCGCCGGCGTCAACGTCACCCGGTACAAATACCTGGCTACCGTCATCGGCGGCGGTATTTCGGCCATCGGCGGCATGGTGTACATTATGACCATCGCCAGCTGTGTGTGGAACCATGAGGCCCTGTCCGGCGAGGGCTGGCTGGCGGTTGCCCTGGTCATCTTCTGCCTGTGGCGGCCCCTCAACGCCATCTGGGGCTCCATCCTCTTCGGCGCGCTGATGATCCTGTACCAGCGGCTCCACCTGGGCTTCATCCCCGACGAGCTGTACAAGATCCTGCCCTATGTGGTCACCGTCATCGTGCTGATCTTTACCTCCCTGCGCAACAGCAAAGACAAGCAGCCGCCCAATTCTTTGGGCCTGCCCTACTTCCGGGAGGAGCGGTAATAAAACCAGTAAGCGGCCCCGGCGCATTTGCGCCGGGGCCGCTCTTCTTTGTGGCATTTATGGCGTATCGTAGGGGCCAATGTCCACATCGGCCCGTCTGCCATGTCATTGCAGCAGGGACTCAAGATAGTCCCAGTCTACCGGGCCATCCACCCGGCAGAGCACCGCAGAGATCTGGTCGCTGTTCACGTCCTGGACGGAGCACAGCTGGTCGGTGAGGTTCAGGAAGAGATATGCGTCCCCTGCGGACACAAAGGCGCTCAGGTGGCTGCCCTCGCTGTCACTGACCGTCTGACCGGTGGCCAGCTTGGTCACCGGCAGAGCGGACAGGTAGTCCAGCAGGGTCCCACTGATCTGGGGGTCCATATCCCGCTGAGAATGGTAGCGGGTTCTCCCATCGATGGATACCGAGGACACCCTGTAGTCCGGCCCGTAGGAGGCCAAAGCCACCTCTCCCAGCGTGCCGTAGCTGCCGCTCACCCCCACCAGGCCGGAGCACAGCACCAGGGTCGCCATCATAAGGGCCAGCAACTTGGTTCCCGAGGTGTGTTCCCCGGGGTTGACCACCCCCCGCAGCCGATGGCGCAGGCTGGAGGCGGAGGCGGACAGGCAGGTGGACAGCCCCCGGTCGTCCCCGGCGGATTCCAGCAGGAGGGAGGCATATTCCCGGCGGGTCTGGTCATCCGCGCCGTATACCACCATCTCGTCGCAGGACAGCTCCAGATCGGCGGAGGCCCTCCGGGCGGCCAGCCACATCAGGGGATTGAACCAGCACAAGGCCTTACACAGGATGTAAAAACATTTGGTGTCCACGTCCCGGCGCTGGACGTGGCGCAGTTCATGGCGGAAGATGAGCCGGTACTGATCCAGTGTATAGGCCCGCTCCGGCAGCACCAGGCACATGGTGGAGTGAGACAGTCCGATGGTCAGGGGGGAGGTAGTGGCGGGGCTGATGAGCAGGGGAATGTGCCGCTTCAGCAAGACCTGGCGCTGTTCCTCCCACCATAGATTGATCACGTCCGGCTCCTCCAGCGGCCTGGCGTCTCTCAGAAGAGCCCGGCGGAACCGGAAGTGGGAGAACATATGCCACAGCACCACCGCCACAAAGCCCGCCGCCCACAGTCCCAGCAGCGATGGGACCACACCGGACGGCACCCGCAGGACCACCAGGGGCGGCAGGTAACTCATCCGCCAGACCGTCAAGTTGTAATAGAGAAAGACGGGCAGCAGCCACAGGGTGGCGCAGGCCCGGGCGGAGATCTTCCGCCGCAGCAGGGGGAGCAGGAGCAGCAGCGCGCCGAAATAAAAGGTGAGCAGCACCATCAGCTGGAGGGAGAACTCCGTCAGTACGGCGGCCCCCACCGCCGGACCGGCAAAGACCAGGGTGATCAGCCACAGCACGGCTACCACGATGGGAAGAGACCAGGGGGTAAGCCAAACCACAGTGCTGCGTGTGCTGCTGTTCCGGCTGGTGCAGCCGGTGAGGGCCACCTGCTGTTCGTAGCTCCACTCCCGATGGAAGGCGTAGGCGATGCCGCCGGCCAGCAGGGCGGCCACAAACAGACGGTAGCCCCAGATAAGTACAAGGTTCACAGCCGCCCCTCCTCCAGCATCCTGCGCAGTTCCTCCAGTTCCTCCCGGCTCACCCCGGCGTCCACCAGGGAGGTGGCCAGGGCGGCCACCGAGCCGCCGAAGAGCTGGTCCAGCACCCCACGGCTGGCCTGGGCCAGATAGGCCTTCCTGGTGACCAGAGGGGTGTAATAGTTGACCTTCCCCCGGCGCTCCAGCTTAAGAAAGCCCTTGTCGCACAGCCGGGTAAGGAAGGTGAGGATGGTGGTGGGGGCCAGGGGATGAGTTTTGCCCAGCGCCTCCTCGATCTCCGACCGGGTCACCGGCGGCTCCTTGTCCCAGATGATCTGCATCAGCTCCAACTCGCTGTCGGGCAGGCGGCGAATGTCCTGCTTCATGGCTTGCACCTCCTTCTTCATCCGTAGAACTTCTTCTTCTGTAGAAGATTATAGCGGAGAAGGGGCGGGATGTCAAGGGCGTCAAAAAGCCGCCGGGCAACGCCCGGCGGCTTTTTTGCAGTCAGATTTTTCTCGGCGTAAAGCGTACCTTCACCCGGCCGCCGCACACCATGCCCAGCTCGGCGGCGGCGTGGGACAGGTCGTACTCCACCACCTCCTCCGATCCGCCGGACTGCCACAGGGCCAGGGCGTGGGTTTTGGCCTCATACTCCACGGCGCCGCCGCCGATGGTACCGGTGCAGCTGCCGTCGGGGCGTACCAGCATCCAGGCGCCCACCCCCCGGGGGGCGGAGCCGTGCTTCTCCACAATGGTACACAGCACTCCCGGCCCCTCCGGCGGCCTGACCGCGCCGGGACCCAGGGCGGCGCGCACCTGCACCAGCTGGGCGGCAATGGACACGGCAATCTCCGCCGGGGTCTGGCCCCCGATGGACAGGCCGATGGGGGAGTGTACCCCGTCCAGAGTTTCCTGGGGAAAACCCTCCTCCCGGAGGGCCTTATACACGGCGGCCACCTTGGTGCGGCTGCCGATCATGCCCACATAGGCGTATTTGCCCCGCAGCACATGGGCCAGGCAGTCCTTGTCAAAGGCGTGGCCCCGGGTGAGGATGGCAAAATAGTCGCTGTCCCGGCTGCCCAGCTGGTTGAGGGCCGCCTCAAAGGGCATGCACAGCACCTGATGAGCCATGGGGAAGCGGTCCTGGTTGGCAAACTCCGGCCGGTCGTCCAGGACGATCACCTCGAATTCCAGCCGGGCGGCGATATGGGCCAGCTCCAGGGACACATGGCCGCCGCCGCACAGGATCAGTCGTTCCACAGGTTCAATCTCCTTCCGAAGTACAAAATGCCCTCCAGCACGCCGCCGGCAATGGCCCGGGACTTGTCCGACACGGTAAAGCAGTGGTGGGACTGGCACCGGGGATCAATGTCCCCGGCCTTCATACCGGCGGTCACCGGGATGCCGGCGGGCAGCATGCCCCGGACGATGCCGGTGAGCTGGGCGGCCACGGGGATGCCGTTGACCCTTGCCACCACGTCCCCTGCCCCCACCTGTTGGCCGATGACGGCCAGCGGTTCAAAGGGCCCGTCGGCGGGAGCGCGGATGATGCGCTCCTTGGTATAGCCCCCCACATCGCCGGGCACGCCGGTGTTGGGAATGGCGGTCCCCTCCAGGATCAGGCGGCCCAGATCGTGGCCCCGCATGGTCTCAATGACGCCGTGGCAGTCCACCCCCGCGGTAAAGCCGGGGCCAAGGGCCAGCACAATGGGGGCGTCGCTGATGCTGGTGCCCAGATTCTTTTTGGCCAGGATGGCGTCTACCACCGCCATAAAGGGCAGCTGGGACAAGATCTCGCCCTGAGGATCGCACAGGACCGGGATCACGCCCTGTTCCAGCAAAGACTTGGCCTGGAGCCTGCCCTCCGCCTGCCGGGCGGTAATGTCCTCCACGGTGGCGGAACCGTCATACATGCACTGGGAGAAGGCCACGGTACGGCGTACCGCCGTGGGCTGGGCCACTTCGGTCATGACCACCTGGAACCCGGCCCGGTACAGCCGGATGGCGGTGCCGGTGGCCAGATCTCCCGCGCCTTTCACTAAAATAAGCATTGTCCACCCCGCTCCTCTTCTCTGTAGTAAGTGACGGCGCTGTGGATGCCCTGCCGGGCCAGCAGCGCCTGTATCTCGTATCCCCAACGCCGCCGGAGAGGATCGTCCGCCTTGTTCAGCAGGCAGCGGAAGGCCATGTTGGGGCCGACGCCCTTCCGTCCCCCCTGGGGACTAGCCAGTACCGCCGCCACGTCGGCGGGGGTCAGGATGAGATCCGGGCCTGTCCCCAGCAGGGCACATACCCGTTCCGGCCGGTGGCAGACAACCTCAATGGCTTGTCCCACGCAGTCCAGGCCCGCCGAGGCGATGACGGCGTGGGCGCCGGGCGGGATCACCGGTTCATGGTCTGCCGGGGCTTTCAGGGGGCGCAGCTTGGCTCCGTCCGCCTCCGCCAGCACCACGTCGGCCAGCGCCAGGCAGGCCCCGGGATCGCCCGCCCCGGTCAGCTTGCCCCGGGCGTCGTAGGCGCCCAGGGTGGCTACCGGATACCGCCCCAGCAGGGCGGCCAGCTCCCCAAGACCGCCTGCCAGGGGCAGGCCGGGATGGGGCAGAATGTGGGTGGTGGTGGTGACCACCGCCTTGCGGCCGCTGTCTGAGGCCTGTTTGGCCATAGCGTACATGGTGGAGGATTTCCCGCCCCCGCCCACCAGCGCCACCAGGCGGTGCGCGTCCATATCCAGATTCAGCCGTTC
This sequence comes from uncultured Flavonifractor sp., assembly GCF_944383115.1. Classification (GTDB taxonomy): domain Bacteria; phylum Bacillota; class Clostridia; order Oscillospirales; family Oscillospiraceae; genus Flavonifractor. Next base: position 27,461 of record NZ_CALWOJ010000007.1, read on the forward strand.
CCAGATTCCCATGCTCAGCCTCCCAGGGTATGCTCGGCCAGGATCTTGAGGCCGATGCCGATGAGGACCAGGCCGCCCACCAGCTCCGCCCGGCGCTGAAATAGCTTCCCCAGACGCCGGCCCGCCAGGCCGCCCGCCACCGACAGGACAAAGGCCACCACGCCGATAATAACGGCGGAGAGGAACACCGGCACGTTCATAAAGGCCATGGACACCCCTACGGCCAGCGCGTCGATGCTGGTGGCGATGGCCAGCAGGCATAGCCGCCGGGCGGACAGGTCGGAGGGGGCTTCCTCCTCCTCGCCGGCGCCGTGACGCAGAGCGCCCCACGCCATCCGCCCGCCGATGAGGGCCAGCAGGGCGAAGGCCACCCAGTGGTCCACCGCCTCGATGTAGCGGCTGACGCTGCTGCCCAGCGCCCAGCCCATGAGGGGCATGGCAAACTGGAAGAGGGCAAACCATATCCCCATCTTCACGGCCTGCCGGCCACCGAAGCCGGGGATGGAGATGCCGCTGGACACCGATACGGCAAAGGCGTCCAGAGCCAGACTGACGGCAATGAGAACGATCTCGATCAAATCCATCACCTGCGAGAATGTAAGGTTTCCTTAAAAGAGTATAGCATAGGAGTGGGAACTATGCTATAACAAATGATAAGAAGGAGGGGTCTGCGTGGAACACGAGGTTTATATGGCCCAGGCGCTGACGCTGGCACGGCAGGCGATGGCGGAGGGCGAGGTGCCTGTGGGGTGCGTGATTGTAAAGGACGGGGTGGTGGTGGGCAGCGGCCGCAACCGGCGGGAGACCGCCCGCACCGCTCTGGGCCATGCCGAGATCGAGGCCATCCACCAGGCCTGCCGCACCCTGGGAGGCTGGCGGCTGGGGGGCTGCGCTCTCTACGTTACCCTGGAACCCTGCCCCATGTGCGCCGGAGCCATTGTCAACGCCCGCATTCCAGCCCTGTACTATGGGGCCAGGGACGACAAGGCCGGGTGCTGCGGTTCGGTGCTGAACCTGTTTGAGGAGCGGTTCAACCACCATCCCCGCATCTACGGCGGCGTGCTGGAGGAGGAGTGCGGCGCGCTGCTCCAGGAATTTTTCCAGAACCTGCGGTAGCCGGCGCATATTTAATCGAATTGTAACAATCCGCCCTACCTTTTTTAACAACCCGCTGTTAGGATAACACTTGCAAGAGACAAAGCTTCTTTTCATTCTATCCTCCAATCATTCAGGAACGGACAGCGAGCGCAACGCTGTCCGTTTCGCTTTTTTCGTGTTTACAGGATGTTTACACAAAAAGTGGCGGATTTAATGGATTTGTAACACCTTCCGTTTTTTTCGTTAACATCTTTTGGGTAACATAGAATCTGCAAGAGACAGTTTCTTTTCATTTCATTGTATCCTCTTTCCTTCAGCAGGGGCCGGACGCCAGGAGCGGGCGTCCGGCCCCTGCTGTTTTGGCCGCAAAAAGGCCGGGCCGCCGTGAAAACGGCGGCCCGGCCGGAAGATGTAAGCAGGGAAAGAGAGCCTCAGCGTTTGAAGGTCATGGAGATCCCGTCCTCCTCCATGACCACTGCGTTGCCGGTCAGGGTGGCGGAGACGTCGGAGCCGTCCGAGCTGAGGGTCAGCTCGCTGCCCTCGGCAGTCCAGGTGCCCTCCACCGTTTCGCTCTCAAGGCCCCCAGCGTTCATTTCCAGGGTGAAGCTGCCGTCCGCTTTCAACGCCAGGGTACCGCTGACCGTGGTGCCGATCAGGGCGCTCAGATCCGCAACGCTCATTTCATTCATGCCCGGCACTTTTGCCGAAGACAAACTATAGACGCCCACAGGACCGCTGCTGCCGCAGGCGGCCAGGCTAAACATCATTGCAAGGGCCAGGAACAGAGCCAAGGTGCGCTTTTTCATGGCATCCTTCCTTTCTCCTTCGGTTTCAGATCGGTCTGGCAAGATCAAAACCGGGCCGCCGCTTCTGCGGCGGCCCGGTTGACAGGCGATGTAATCGATTTACTGCTTCTCAAAGGTGAGGGACTGGCCGTCCTGCTCCATGACCAGAGTCTTGCCGTTCAGGGTGGCGGAGACGTCGGAGCCTTCGGAGGTGAGGGTCAGGTTGTTGCCGTCGGCAGTCCAGGTGCCGGAGACGCTCTCGCCGGTGCCCAGGGCGCTCATGTCCAGGCTAAAGTTGCCGTCTTCCTTGAGTTCCAGGGTCACGCTGACATCCACGCCGGCCATAGCGGCGATGTCGTCGATGTTCATCTCAATGCCGCCGGCGTTCATCTTGGTCATCTTGTAGGAACCGGCAGGACCGCTGCCGCCGCCGCCGCAGGCAGCCAGGCTGACGATCATCGCAAGAGCCAGAAACAGAGTCAATGCACGCTTCTTCATAACATTCTTCCTTTCTTCTTCAGCCGCAATGCGGCGGAGGTCGAAATAAACGAAATACGTTCATTTCGCAAATAGGATTATAGCATAGAATGGAAAAAGAGGCAACATGAAATAAACCTTAAATCAATCTGGCTCTTGAAAAGAAGTGCAAAGATCAGCCCATTCACAAGTTCAGGTCCGCCGGCGTGTCCACGTCGAAGAGTTCCCGGGGGCTGTCCGCCTCCACCAGCAACAGCCGCTCCCGGTGGCGTTTCACCACAGCTCCGCCGCCGGTGTCCCCGGTAAGGACGGCCAATTCTCCGAAAAGATCGGCTGGGAAGATCACCGGGTTGCCCCGTTGCCCCATCCAGGACAGGGCGCAGATGGCGTTTTCTGATTCCTTAAAGGTATCTTTTAGACGTATAATACTATTTGTGGTCAAAAAAGGCTGGTCGCACACCGAAAACAGCACCCCATCCATGCCCTCCATTCGGGACAGGCCCAGACGAATGGAGGCGGAGATACCCTCCGCCCCGTCCGGGTTGTGGAGCGGGAGGAAGCCCAGTTCCTCCCCGGCGTGCAGCACCTCCTGATAGGGGGAGCAGACCGCCAGTCGGTCCAGACCCGCCCCGGCCAGGGTGGTCATAGCGCGGCGGTAGAGGGGGACGCCCTCTACCAACCTCAACAGTTTATTGGAGCCGAACCGCCGGCCCTGACCGGAGGCCAACAGTACCGCCCCGATCCGTTTCATCGCCAGAACTGGGCGGGGCCACGGGACACATAGCGGCCCAGACCCTCCTGAACCACCTTGCCGTCCTTTACTGCCACCTGGCCGTCCAGCAGCACCGTGTCGGTGCGCCCCGCCATCTCCATGCCCTCGTAGGGGGTGTAGTCCACCCGCTGATATTGGGCCTCGGCGGTAATACGCCAGGTATAATCAGGATCAAAGATTACGATATCGGCGTCGCTGCCCACCGCCAGAGCGCCCTTCTGGGGGAACATGCCGAAGAGCTGGGCGGGGTGCTGGGCCAGAGCCAGCATCATCTGGTGGGGGGTGATGCGGCCGGACTTCACGCCGCAGGTGTACATAATGGGGGGGCGGTGCTCGGTGCCGGGGATGCCGCCGGGGATGGCGGAGAAGTCATCCTTGCCCAGCATCTTGGTGGGGTTGAAGTTGAAGGAGCAGTGGTCGGTACCGATGGTGTCGATCTCTCCGTTCTCCAGGGCCTCCCACAGGGCGTCCACATCGGACTGGGGCCGGGCGGGAGGGGCGCACACATACTTGGCGCTCTCGAAGCCGGGCAGGTGGTACTTGTCCTCGGTGAGGGTGAAGTACTGGGGACAGGACTCCAGGTAGACCTTCTGGCCCCGGTTCCGGGCGGCACGGGCCGCCTCCAGGCCCCGCTGGGTGGACAGGTGGACCACATTGACGGGGTAGCCCGCCTGCTCGGCCAGAGCCAGCCAGCGGTCCACCGCCTCCGCCTCCATGACGGCGGTGTGGGACAGGGGATGGCTGGCGGGGGAGAGCTTGCCGGCGGCCTTCAGCTCGGCGATGGCCCGGTCAATGAGGTCGCCGTTCTCGCAGTGGCAGCCCACCACGCCGCCCTCCTTGCCCACGGCCTTGATGACCTCGTAGGCCACGCCGTCGGAGATGCGGATGTTGGCGTAGGCCAGGTACACCTTGTAGGAGGTGACGCCCTGGGCGGTCATCCGGGGGATCTCCGCGATGATGCGGCTGTCCCAGTCCTTGATGGTCATGTGGAAGCCGTAGTGGCAGCTGGCGTGGCCGTCGGCCCGGGCATGCCACTCGTCCAGGGCGGACTGGAGGGAGGCCCCCCGCTCCGGCTCGGCAAAGTCCAGCACGCAGGTGGTGCCGCCGGCCAGGGCGGCTTTGGTGCCGCTTTCCCAGTTATCGGCGGTCTCCCGGATGGTGCCCTTGTTCATTTCAAAGTGGGTGTGGGTGTCGATAAAGCCGGGGAACACCAGCTTGCCCGCGGCATCGATGACCTGGCTGTCTCCCACCGGCAGGCCGGGGCCGATCTCGGTAATTTTGTCCCCCTCCACCCGCAGGTCGGCCTGAACGGGGCCCTGGGGACAGATCAAAGTGCCGTGTTGAATAAGGATGGACATGAGAGGGACCTCCTTTCCTTTACAGCTGCATGATCAGGATGGGAACAACGATTTTTATAGCGCCTACGATCAGGGTCATAAAGGTGAGCAGGGCCAGGGCGCTGAACCGCTTGCCGAAAGCGTCCTGCCAGCGGTCCAGCATACGGGTGAAATTGGCCATCCGGCGCTGGGGGCCCAGCAGGTCGGCCATGCCCCGGAACAGGGTGTAGGCCAGATAGCCCAGCCACACGGCGATGAGTACGAAGGTGAGGGTACCGTCATGGCGCCAGAACAGCAGAAGATAGAGGGAGAGGATAAAGCTGGCCAGGGTCAGGATAAAGTGGGCCCAGACCCCCATTTTGGCGGCGCGTTCATTCATGGTGATAGATTTCCTTTCTTTGGTTGGTTTCAGGGACGGATGCCCGCCCGGTCAAAGGCGTCCAGAAGGGCGTCCATGTCCGGTTTCACCAGCATGGGTTCCCCGGCAGCCTTGATGCCGTTTTGCACGTCCTTGAGGCCGTTGCCGGTGACAATGCTCACCACCGTGCTGTCGGGGGAGATGAGGCCCAGCTCCAGGGCCTTCTTCACCCCGGCGGTGCCGGCGACCCCGGCGGGTTCCCCAAACACGCCCTGGGTGCGGCCCAGCAGGCGCATGGCGGCCAAAATCTCCTCGTCGGATACGTTGACGGCCACACCGTGGGAGGCCCGGATGGCGCCCAGGGCCTTATCCGGGTTGCGGGGCACCCCCACGGCGATGGAGTCGGCCAGGGTGTTCTCCTCCATGGGCGACCAGGGCTGTCCGGTCTGGATAGCCCGGTTCAGGGGGCAGCAGCCCTCGGCCTGGACGGCGATAAGCCTGGGCAGCCTGTCAATGAGGCCCACCTCGTAGAGGTCCACAAGGCCCTTCCAGGCCCCGGCGATGGTGCAGCCGTCCCCCACGGACAGGGCGATGTAGTCGGGCACCTGCCAGTTCAGCTGCTCCATGATCTCCAGGGTCACCGTCTTTTTGCCCTCGGACAGGTAGGGGTTGATGGCGGCGTTGCGGTTGTACCAGCCCCACTTGTCGATGGCGGCCTTGGACAGCTCGAAGGTGTCCTCATAGGAGCCGTCCACGCTGATGACGGTGGAGCCGAAGATCCGCAGCTGGGCCACCTTGCCCTTGGGGGCCCGGCTGGGTACGAAGATGTAGGTGGACAGCCCCGCCGCCGCGGCGTTGCCCGCCAGGGAGGAGGCGGCGTTGCCGGTGGAGGAGCAGGCGATGGTATCCGCCCCCGCCTCCTTTGCCTTGACCACCGCCAGGGCGGAGGCCCGGTCCTTCAGGGAGGCGGTGGGGTTCTGGCCGTCATCCTTGATGTACAGCTGTTTCAGCCCCAGTTCCGCCCCCAGCCGGCCGGCCTCGTAGAGGGGGGACCAGCCCACCCGCAGGGGCGGGGGAGCGGAGTCCTCCTCGATGGGCAGCAGAGACCGGTACCGCCACATGGAGCGATCCGGGTTTTGGGCCAGCTTTTCCCGGGAAAGATCCCGGCGGAGGGCGGCGTAGTCGTACCGGATATCCAGGATGCCCCCGCAGGAGCAGGTGGTGAGGTTGGGGACGGCGGCGTATTCCCTGCCGCATTTGACGCACTTGGCGCCCAGAACGTATTTCATGAAGCAGCCTCCTTTTACAGGCCCTTCAGCACCCCGGTCTCCTCGTTAAAGGCCCGGATCAGCTCATCCAGCGCGTCGGCCTGGCTGTGGACGTCGGCCCATTCGGAGCCGTACCACAGGTCGTTGAGCTGCTGGGCGGTCTTGCCCTGCTGCTCCACCCAGGTGTAATACTTCAGGTTGTGGACCCGCTTGCGGTCGTAGTAGCCCAGCTCCGCCATGCAGTCGGTCTTCAGGCCCATCAGGTGCAGGGCGAAGTCAAAAGCGGCCGTCTTGGCGTCGTATTCGCCCAGCTGCTCGGTCAGCTCCGCCAGGCGGGAGCGGTACATATCCGCCGAGTCGGTCAGCACGGTACACACCACGTCATGCTCGGTCAGCTCGTAATACTTGGCCAGCTTGATGCAGCACAGCACGTTGGCGATGCCCGAAATGCCCATGAAGGACAGAACCTCCACCACCGCCGGGTCCACGCCCGCCTCGGCCAGCTGGGCCTTGCCCGCCGGTTCGTTGAACAGCCGCAGCAGAGCCATAGCGTCGGCGTCGTCCACGTCGATGACCATATCGGTGTTTTTCACATTGTGGATCCAGGGCACATGCTTGTCGCCGATGCCCTCCACCCGGTGGTCGCCGAAGCCGTTGTTCAGGATGGTGGGGCACTGGACGGCCTCGCCCACCGCCAGCTTCATGGCGGGGTAGACCTCCTTCAGGTAGTCGCCGCAGCCGATGGTGCCGGCGGAGCCGGAGGTGAAGCAGGCGCCCGCCAGCCGGTCGCCTGGCCGCTTGGCGTCCTCAAAGGCCTCGGCCACCGCCGCGCCGGTGACCTTGTAGTGCCACAGATGGTTGCCCATCTCGGCAAACTGGTTAAAAATCATGCAGCTGGGGTCCCGGCTCAGCTCATTGGTCTTGTCGAAGATCTCCTTCACGTTGGACTCGCAGCCGGGGGTCTTGATGACCTCGGCGTCGATGGAGGCCAGCCAGTCAAACCGCTCCTGACTCATGCCGGCGGGGAGAATGGCCACCCCGTGGACTCCCAGCAGCCGGGAGTTGAAGGCGCCGCCCCGGCAGTAGTTGCCGGTGGAGGGCCATACCGCCTTTTGGGCGGCGGCGTCGAACTGGCCGGTGACCAGCCGGGGCGCCAGGCAGCCGAAGGAGGCGCCCACCTTGTGGCAGCCGGTGGGGAACCACTTGCCCACCAGGCACAGGATGCGGGCGGGCACGCCGGTGAGGGCGGGAGGCAGCTCGATATAGTTGGGGGCGGAGCGGTACAACCCGCCGCTGGCAACCGGCTGGTTCTTCCAGGTAATGCGGAAGAGGTTGGCCGGGTCCACGTCCCACAGGCCCACATGGGTCAGCCGGTCCTGGATGGGCTGAGGCACCGTCTCAGGATGGATCATATTCTCAAAAGTGGGGATCACCACGCCGTTTTCCCGGGCAATGCGGATGTTATGCTCCAGGGTCTGGCGATGAACGGTCAGGTCAATCATGTACACGCCTCCTTACAGAGATACTTACCAACATGATAGCACATGACGCTGAGAAATCAAGGAAAAGTATCCCGCAGAAAAGGGAAAAAGTGGGGATATGGTGTCAAAGCAATCAAAAGGACGGGCTGCAAAAACAGCAGCCCGTCCTTGAAGGGGGATGGGGGGATCACTGGTTGCTCATCTGATGCACCTCTGTCTGGGAGAGGAAGGCATGAGGGTAGTCGCTCAGCACCTGCATGGTGTGGACGGCGCTCTTTTGCAGGGTGATGGTGACGGTGTAGGTGGTGGCTGCGGAGGAGGAAGCGGTGCCGCCGGAGACGCCGGTCTGGTCCAGCCGGAAGGTCAGCTCCAGGTCGGTATAGCAGCAGTTATCCATCCGCTCCTGGTCCTCCAGCAGGTAGCGGCGGCCCAGATTGCCCTGGGCCAGGTCGGTCTGCACCGCCTCCAGCAGAGGCTCCAGCAGGTCGGCGGGCAGGTACTCGAAGCCGTAGCTGTCGTCCTCCGGGTTGTACAGGTTCATCAGGCAGGCGTCCACCAGCCGGGCGGTCTCCCCAATGGAGCCGAAATAGATCTCGCTGGTCACCTGGGGCTGGTTGATGAGCTGGGACAGCCGGGCGGCGGGGGTGGAGGGGTCCTCCAGATCCTCCGCCCGGATGGGCAGATCATACCTCCGCTCCAGCACAGTGCCGTCGGTCAGCTCATACCACAGGCGGACGGAGGTGTTGGTCTCCACCTGCAGGTCCAGGCCGTTGGACTGGGTGATCCAGGACTCGGTGCTGATTCCGCTGGCCTGCACCGCCTCCAGTTCATCCTTGCGGTCGGTGATGGCGGAATGAAGGGCGGTAATCTCCCCAATGGTCTGGGGGTCGGTGGCGGTGAAGCTGGGGTAGCTGCCGGTGTCATAGGGCGCGCTGTTCATACCGCTGATCTGCACCGACTTGACCTGAGCGGCGTCGGGCACCTTCCGCTCAAAGCCCAGCAGGTCCAGCTCCAGGGTGGCCATGGCGGCCACCAGACACACCAGAAAGATCACGCAGCCCTTCCAGCTGGTTTTGAATACCCACAGCCGCTTTTTCAGCAGCATTTCCGCGATGAAGCAGCCCACGGCGCCCCACAGCAGCATCCAGCCCAGCAGGGTCCAGGCCCCCTGGGGCAGCAGGGTGTAGAAGATGGAGTAGAAGAAGGCCCCCAGGGTAATGGCGCAGCACAGGGCCATGCCGTAGCGGAACACCGGGCGCACCCAGCCCACGGTGATCACGTCGCCCGCCCGCTCCAGCTGGCGGCGGTTATAGACCGCCAGGGCGATCCCCGCCAGCACCAGGCCGATGAGGGCGTAGAGGACCACCAGACCCAGGCCGCAGTAGCGGGGGGTGCTGCTCATGTAGTCCAGGCCGGTGGCTCGAAGCAGCTTGAGAGCGGGGGTAAACCACATGGCCCACTTCTCGGCCCACTCCGCGCCGTTAAAGCCGAAGAGAAATTCCCGTGCAATGTTCTCTAACAGATAGGTGATAACGGCGGCCAGGAAGTTGAGGATCAGATAGAAGGCGGGCAGGGCCAGGATGTGGCCGGTAAACATGGCGCAGAACACGGCGAAGGAGTAGAAGAACAGGCACAGAAGGCAGGTGACCACCAGCCAGGTGAACAGGGAACTGAACACCACCGAGCCGTTGAGGGCCTCCGCCACCAGGGCCAGCAGAAAGACCCCGAAGTTGGGCACCCACAGAAAGGCCAGTCCGGACAGATAGTTGGTGAGGAACAGGCCCTCCCGCCGCATGGGCAGGGCGTGGAGCATCCCCACCGAGCGGACGGAGTAGAGGTAGGAGAACACCGCCATGGCGCACAGGATACCAAAGAGGAAGGCCAGCACCAGGGCCATGTTCCGGCTGCCGTCCAGCAGGGTCAGGGGGAATTCCCAGGCGTTCCCCTTGTTCCAGACGTCCCGGCGCAGCAGCACTCCCGCCGGCAGCAGCACCACCCAGATCAGGGCGTACAATCCCCAAATGGGCCAGAACCGGGCCAGATTCTTTCCAAACAGGGTAGGATTAAAGTACGATTTCCCGGATCCCATAGTCCTCACCTCCCAACTCGTAAATAAAGATCTCCTCCAAGGTCAGAGGCAGGGCATCCATCAGGATGGGGGCATAGGCGGCCAGCCGGTTGGTAACGTCGGTGGCGTTGCCGCGGACAATGAGGGTGTGGATGCGGCCCACCTGAGAGACGTGAAGAACCTCCAGATCCTCCGGCATCTGGGGCATCTCCCGCTCCTGAAACACGATCTGCATTTTCACCACGTTCTCCTGCAGGTCGGACAGGGAACGCTCAATGAGTACCTTGCCGTGGGACAGGATACCCACATGGTCGCACACATCCTCCAGCTCCCGCAGGTTGTGGGAGGACACCAGCACCGTGGTGCCCTGCTCGGCCACGTCCCCCATGAGCAGGGACCACACTTGCCGGCGCATCACCGGGTCCAGGCCGTCCACCGGTTCGTCCAGTACCAACACCTCCGGCCGGCAGCACAGGGCCAGCCAGAAGGCGGACTGCTTCTGCATGCCCTTGGACAGGCGGCGGATGGGCTGGCGCTCGTCCACATTGGTAAACACGTCCTTGAGGGCCTTGTATCGAGCCATGTCGAACCGTGGGTAAAAACCCTTGTAAAAACGCATCATGTCCCGGGTGGAGGCGGACAGGAAATAGTACAGCTCGTCAGGGATGTCGGCAATGCGGGCCTTGGCGGCGGGGTTTTCGTAGATGGGGTTGCCGTCCAGCAGCACCGAGCCGGAGTCCTGCCGGTACACTCCGGTGACATGGCGCAGCAGGGTGGACTTGCCCGCCCCGTTGGGGCCCACCAGGCCGTAGATGGAACCCTGGGGTACCGTCATGGTCAGCCCGTCCAGGGCGCGAAAGCCGTCGAAGGTCTTGATCACATTTTTGGCTTCGATCATGGGTTGCCCTCCTCTCTGGCAGCCTGACGGGCGGCGGCCTCGTCCAGGCGGCGGGCCAGTTCCCCCGCCGTCATGCCCAGAAAGAGCAGTTCTGCCGCGGAGGAATCAAAGTCCCTGAGCAGCAGCTCCCGCCGGGCGGACTTCACGTCGGCCTGGGGGGCGGCAAAGGAACCCTTGCCCGCCACCGTATACAGATAACCCTCCTGCTCCAGGGACTCATAGGCCCGCTGGATGGTGTTGGGATTGATGGCCAGCGAAGTGGCCAGCGCCCGTACCGAGGGTAGTTTGTCCCCCTCCTGGAGGGCCCCCGTGACCACCAGGTGCCGCAGCCCATCCTTTACCTGTTCGTAGATGGGCCGGGCGTCCCGGTAATTCAGTTGGATCATCCTGGCATCTCCTTTCCGGGAAGTGTATCACTTGCATTAGTACAGTCAGTATACCTATCTCTGAAAAGAAAATCTTTAAAAAAGTCTGACGATTTTCCGGCCCTTTGGTAAAAAGATGGCCTTTTGTTTAAAATTGTTTAAATTCACCAAAGTAAAGTGGTAGGAAAAGCAAAAAATAGGCAAAAAACTGTAAGATTATGAAATAATTTTACTGATAATGGATGATCGGCGAAACTTTAAGCGTGTGACGGAGTAAAAATAAAAATTTTTTAAATGCAAGTTGTCCCTGCAAAAATATCGAGAAATAAAAAATGTTGCCTAAAGAAACTTTTTTGTGCGCAAAGAGAGGACAATCAAAATAAATTTGTGCGCTGCAAGAGGAATAACGAGGTTAATGATAAAAATGCGACTCAATAAAATTACGCATGAATAAAATAATGCAAAACAATGCAGAACTGGATGTAAAAACACAGCAAATACAAATACATACATGTAAAATTTTATGAGAATGGACGTATATTTGGCGATGTTGCCCTTGAAATTTAGTAAGGTGAATGATAAAATAGTGAAACAACGGGTACAAATACAACAAGTTGCCCAAAAACACAATGGCGAGTAGCAAAACAAGCAGGAAAGGCCGGGCCCCGCGCGAGCGTGGCTGCGGCCTCTCAATGCAAAAGGGAGGGGATTTTATCGGCTATGAGAATGGCGAATGGGGCCAGGGCGGGACCTGAATTCCCAGCCCGGGCGAGAGATCCCAACGAGGCCGCCCGGCCGGCGGCCGGCGGAGGTCTCACACTGCTGTAGGACGTGTGTCCGGCTCTGGAGGGCGGCGTTCAGGCGGTGATGCAGAACAAAGCAATCCAGAGACGGTAAGAGTAAATTACAGCATACGGCAAAACAAAGTTTGGAGGAAGAGAAATGCGAAAACGGATGTTGGCTATATTGTTGGCTGTGATGATGATTATATCCTTGCTGCCGACAACTGCGTTCGCGGCTGGCAGCATTACGGAACTGAAGCTCATGCAGGGCGATTCTGTAACGCTGGACATGCTGGCCAGTAGCGGCGGTACGGCAAACCTGGATGTTGCGACAACGTATACATTAAGTATGCAGCTGGATCATCCCTCAACGCTGACAATTACGCTGCCTGAGGGCATGAAGTTTGTCAGCCTGGATGAGGAGACTCTGAAGGACAGCTATTCTGCCGTCACAGATGTGACCTGGCAGAAGGGCGCCTCGGTCTATGGTTATCGGCCTAACAACGGGACGCTGACGGTTCAGTTTGACCCTGGTACGGAGTCTACCCCGTTCAGTGTGCTGGTTCAGCCAGACGAGGGGCTTATTCCTTATGAAGAAGTAGAGGACGGATATGCAATCAATACTGCCATCAAAGTGGAGCTAGACGGCACGGTTCGGACCATGAATGCAGTGGCAAGCATTGCTTCCGTAGCCTCAAATTTAACTGCTGTAAATGTCCCGGAAAGCAGATCGGGTGTGATTGGCGATACGGTTAGACTGAGCGGCAATTTTTTGCTGGGCAGAATTACCGAGAACTCGCCTGGCCGAGCAATGAAGGAGCTGACTCTTACATTTACTGCGCCCAGCACAATTACAAAAATTGAAGGTATAGAGAGCAGCGGCTGGACGGTAACAAAAGGCAGCACCTCCGGAAGCACGACGACTTGGACTGCGGTCAAACAAAATTATTTTTCCAGTAGTGCAGAACTCGGTGATTTTCGCGTTGGGATTCCTGCCGACGCAAGTGATGGAGCCACCTACCAGATAAGTATTACTAAAGTCACCGTTGCGCCATACGGTTCAACTCAGAGCTATGATTATCCAATTAGCAGAGTAAGGTTGAACATTATTGCGATGGACCCTGATGTGATTCATCTGAATCTGATTGACAGAAGCGCGGTTAACGTCTTCAAATACGATACTGACAATTACCAGACCCAGTTTGGTTCTGTCCGAATTGTAAACGAAAACATCACTGATATTGATATCCCTCTTACTTATAAGCTGGAGGCGGATACGACCTATCAGTTTGTGACCCGGGTCTCTGTCCCCTGCTATTATAGCGAGACCGACGACACCTGGATGCCCACCAAAATTGTGGTAACCGACGAGGACGGTAAACAGTATACTATTGACGGCGTAGACAACATCCGGGCGGTGTTGTCCATTCCATTTGAGCAGCGCGGTTTTGCCATTTGCGCTTCGGACATTCCTGGCTTTGATACCTCAAAGAGTATCAAAGCCGTGGAAGTATCCCTGCCTGGATACCCTGCTGGCTATGCGTCCACCGCCGGGTATGACTTTAAGCAGGGCAATGTCTCGGATACTGACCGGGCGGCGGCCTGGGGCCGCATTCGCGATACTGCCCCTGATAAGACTGTTGCGAACAACACCTATTCCGTGACGTGGGATGGCGGAAATGTAACTCAAGTTGCCACAACGACGATTTCCACCGATACGAATAAAGCCCAAATCATGGTAAGTGCGTCTGCTGTCAAATTTAAGGTGGATGATGTTCCGGTCAGCGGTACTACCGTGACTGCTTCCGCCGGTGATGTTATTAATGTAGAGTATGAGTTGGGCGCAGGTAATTACAATGCTGGTTACCACGCCAGTGAAACGATACTTTATGATCCTGTAATTTACCTTGTGCAGCCGGCTAATATCCTGATGGAAAATGTTACGTTTACTCTGCGTGGCGAGCCTCTCACTGTTTCGGAGAATAAAGAAATCTCTCCGTCCGGGCTGCCAGCAGGCGCTAAAATGTGGGAATATCATCTGACGGATGCTGAAGGCGGGAAGCTCCTGGTTGGTTGCTATGATAAAGACTGGAATACGGATAATATCGTCGTCAACTATGACTTGACGGTGCTGTCGTCTATCTCCAGTGTTAGCCACAATCTTTCAGAGCTGGTATTCTGTAAATCGAGCCTGGGTATGAAGTATATGGCCACCAGCGATGCCGCCAATCGACTGGCAGCTGACACGTATAATCTCAACGGTGGAAAACCAATGCTGACGGTGCCTGGCACCATTTCCATCCAGCAGGCTGCCGCCTTTGAGATCTCCTCCGCTATTCAGATCGAGGGCGAGGACGATTACTATGCGTTTGACCCCGAGAATCCCAACGGTACCAGTGCTGTTTTTGCCAGAAACGACACGGCCAACATCAAGGTGACGGTGACCAACTACAGCGGATATAGTGCTGACCATGTTGAGGTCTATATCCCCGTCCCCAAGGTAAAGGATAACGGTATCTTTAGTGACGCCTTCAAATCCGGAGACTTTGGCTTCGATATGTACGCGGAAGGCGTCGAGGGTGCCGTGCCTGATGGCTGGAAGGTGGAGTATGCCACCGTCAGCAGCATCTCCGGCGATCCATCAACGGGACTGACATTTAATGTCGACGCCTGGGAGACCACACCCAGCAACACCGACAATATGATCAAGCTGTCCCTGAATACCGACTCAAATGCCACCATGCCCAACGCGACCAGCGAGGAGTTCGTGCTGAAGTTCCGCGCCTCCGACATTGAGGAGCAGATGGATCAGCGCAACCTCTTCAAGAGCTGGTGGTCCTTCTCCGCCCAGGGGACCGTTAGTATGTATGATTCTTCCAAGATCTACAACTTTGGTACTATCGTACAGAATGGTATTCTCACCGGTACTGTCTACGAGGATACCAACCGCAACAGCCAGAAAGACGACGGCGAAAGCGGCATGGCCGGCGTTACCCTGGAGGCCGAGGACCAGTTTGGCCGTATCTACACCGTGACCACCGGGCCGGACGGCACCTATGAGTTTGACAATCTGCCCGGCAAGAGCCAGGTGGAGATTACGGTGACCAACCCCGGCAGCACGGATCCCAATGCCACCGATAAAACGCCCTATTGGTTCAGCCCCTATAAGGCCACTCCGGCGGGTTCACCAAGCGTAAACAGCGACGCTGTACCCAGCGAGGATCAGGCGACCGGCGTTATCACCATTTATTCTCTGAGCGGTATCGTGGGCGGCAAGGGTTACGCCCATGTAGGCCTGATGCCCCCGCTCACAGTCCAGTTTGATCACGACGCCAACGTCACTTCTGTTGACCCCACCAGCACCAAGGTGTTTAAGGGACAGACCATTGGCGCCGCGCTGAAGGATTCCGCTCCCGTGGTTGCCACGAACACCGGCTACTTCCACAGCGGATGGAAAACCGGCGACGGACCCGTCATGACTACGGATGCGCTGATGGCTACCGTTGCAAACAGCGACATAACCTATACCGCCGTCAGCGAAGCGGGCAAAGTAAGCGTTACCTACGAGCAGGCTTCCGGCAAGACCACCACCAAGAACAACGACCCCCTGCTCGTCATCGGTACCGTCACCGGCAACGACGAGGTACCTGTGGGCGACGTGTTCTTCATGTTCAGCGGCGATCTGACTGGCAGCAGCGTAGATCTGGACGACCAGGCGGAAGTGGATAGGTATGCTGCCACCATTACCCGGGTTATGGACAGCAGCGAGGCCTGGACGGAAGAGAAGGCCCAAAATCCGTCCCAATACTTCAACGGCTATGCCGACCTGATCCCCGCCGACATTACCTTCGCCAACGAGGATAGTTACAAGAGCGAGGGTGAGTTTGTCAGCATTCCCGCCGAGCTGCTGGCCCTGCCCGTGCGTATCGCCATCGGCAACGACATTACCACCTATTATAATGACAGCGCGCTGGGCAACTTTACACCGGAGAATGCGGTGCCTGACGCCAGCTCCGCCAAGTACAAGGTGGTCCGCACCTATGAGTACACCACCCTGAAGAACGGCAGCAGCACTGCCGTGACCTTGGGTGAACTTCTGGACGACAACTGTAAGTACGGCGGCACCATGACCTACTCCGACGTGGAAGTGTATGAGAAGCAGGGTGACGGCACCTGGAAGTCCATCACTACCGATAACGGTTATAACATCGGCAACGTGAATGATCCCCAGGCCGGCGTAAGCTATGAGGCCGACTTCTCCAACATCAAGCAGGAGATCCTCAATCGGTTGAACAGCACGGATCCCTCAAAGAAGTTCTGGAACATGGCAAACTCCAGCTTCGGCCTGGCCATTACCTACGAGTACATCAGCGACAACATCTGCCTCACCAAGTATGTACCCGATGATTCCCAGGTGGCCCTCTACGAGACCACCAACTCCCCCGCCCAGGCCTTCCAGCCCACTGAGCGGACCCACAACATTACCGCCCAGGTATATTATCGGGACAAGGGCCAGGGTGACGAAGCCTGGCAACTTCTGAGCCCCATGGGCGATACCTACACCATTAACTATAACCAGGAACTCAGGTTTGTAGCCACCGACTCCGACGCCACCGTGTCCGGCCAGTGGGCCTATACGGTGAATCCCGAGGACGGCCTGTCCGGCACCATTACTGCTGGTTCCGAAAACGCCACCAAGGGACAGACTGCCAGCTGGGTCTATTCCCAGGACAGCGAGGACGGCACCACCGGGCCTGTAACGGTGTATCTGATCCGCGAGTCCGACGGTACCTTCGACACGGTCAACACCTCTGTCAAGGTGCGGATCAACCCGAAGACGAGCGCCGAGACTCCTATGCTCACCATGAACCCCGAAAAGGTGACCCAGTTCTTTGCCACCTCCGGCGAGCCCACCCTGACGGTGGATGCCAGAGTCAGCGACAACGGCACCCTGACCTATCAGTGGTACAAGAGCGATACCAAGCTGTCTGGTGAGCAGCTGGATGACCTGGAGGGTAACGGCGCCACCAAGATCGATTCTGCCACCAGCGAAAGCTATCAGGTGACCCGGTCCGACAGTCAGAACGCCGACACGACGGTGTACTACTACGTCAAGGTCACCAATACCAAGACCGGCGCCTCCGGCACCGCCACCGCCACCGCCGTGGGCGAGGTTCCTGTCCAGTGGCTGATCCACACCGCCCCCGCAAAGCCGACACTGAGCGATGCCAGTTACAACGTTGGCGCAGCTGCGACGGCCCTGGATGCTACCGTCAGTGCGGTGGAAGACAACACCACCATCACCTATCAGTGGTATTCCAGCACCGATCCCAATGCTGATTTCGAGAGCTACAACAGCATCGGCAGCGCCAAAGACGCCACCTATACGCCCCCCACGAACAGTGCTGGCACCACCTACTACTATGTCAAGATCACCAGCACCCGCACCGTGGACGGCGTGTCCCACGCTGTGACCGTCGACTCCGATCGTGTCACCATCACTGTGGGCGTGGAGACCTTCACGCTGACCTTCAATGCCAACGGCGGTAAGAATCCGCCCAGCGAGAAGACCTACAGCAAGGGCACCACAGCTTATCTGGGAACCGTCACCGCACCCACCCACGATCCTGAGGATGGAACCGCCATCGTGTTCGTGGGTTGGAGCGCTACCAAGGATGAAACCATCTACGCCTTTGACAGCGAAACCGATCCCGATCTCATCACTGAGATTGTCATGGATCAGCACAAGGAAGTCTATGCTGTCTGGAGTTACGACACCAACAACAACGGCATCCCCGACGTCAACGAAAAAGGCAGCGTGTATACCCTGACCTATCAGGCCACGGGCAATACCGGCGCCACGCCTTCTGCTGTAAAGGCCCTGTCCGGTACCGTCATGGAACTGCATGACGGCGAGGGCATGAGCCACGATCCGGACGGCACCGGCAAAATCGTGTTTGCCGGCTGGAGCGAGAATATCGGTGATGATGGTAAGATCCTCTCTTCCGGTGACAGCACCGCCATGCTCAGAGATCAGGTGACCATGTCCAACAGCGACAAGACCGTGTACGCGGTCTGGGGCTACGACCTGAACGGTGACAACGTGGCCGACGTGAACGAAAAGAGCTACAGCCTGAACTACGACACCAACGGCGGTATCAACGGGCCCACCGACTCCAACAAGTATGTGAAAAACCAGAAGGTGACCCTGGATACCAAGACGGTGCCCACCCACGCTGCCGACGGCGGCACCGCCGTGGTGTTCATCGGCTGGACCGCAACCAGGGACACCAAGATCTACGAGGCCAAGGACAGCAAGCCCACCACCATCCCCGAAGTGACGTTTGCCGATGCGGACATCAAGGTCTATGCCGTCTGGGGCTACGACCGCAACAACAACGGCCAGGCTGACGTTACGGAGGATGACAAGAAGGTCACTCTGAGCTACGACAAAAACGCCATTGATGGTACCGTAGGCGGTATGCCTGCCGGCGATACCTATGTGGTCGGCCAGGAGGTAACCCTCAGCACCGAGAAGCCCACCCACGATTCTGTCAGCGGCAAGACCGTCCTCTTCGTGGGCTGGACCGAGACCCAGAACAGCAAGATCTACACCAGCGCCGACAGCGACGCCATGCCTGAGACCAAGGACAAGGTCACTATGGTGGCCGGCGGCAACACCGTGTACGCCGCTTGGGGCTATGACGAAAACACGAACGACATCCCCGACGTGCTGGAGAAGGGCCAGTTCACCCTGACCTACGACGCCAACGGCGGCACTGGCGATGTACCCACCGATTCCTTCAAGTACAGCACAGGTGCCACCGCTACCCTGAAGGGTAAGGGCACTCTGACCCATGCCCCGCAGGATGGCAAAAACGTGGTCTGGATGGGCTGGAGTCGGACCCAGTACGGCGTGCTGACTGCCAACGATCCCGCGCCCAGTGTGACGGATAAGGTCACCTTCACCAACAACAACATCACCGTGTATGCGGTCTGGGGCCTGGATACCGACGGCAACGGCACCCCCGACGTCAAGGAACCCAAGAAATTCACCCTGACCTATGACTCCAGCGGCGGCAGAGGCACCGTGACCGACAGCAACAACTATGTCAGCGGCAGCACCGCCACCCTGGTGGACACGGAGGCCGCTAAGGAACAGATCTTCCACGATGAGGTAAACGGCGTCAAAGTGGCACTCATCGGCTGGACCCTGACCGACCAGCAGGACAAGGTCCTGACTGCCAACGACACCCTGCCCGAGCTGAAAACCAGAGTGTCCTTCACTGGCAGCAGCATCACGGTGTATGCGGTTTGGGGCCTGGATACCGATGGCGACGGTACCGCCGACGTCCAGGAGACCGACAAGTATAGGCTGACCTATGATGCCAACGGCGGTTCCGGGGCACCCACCGACAGCAACAAATATGTGTCCAAACAGACGGTGACTCTGAGCGAAAGCAAGCCCACCCATGCGAAAGCGGATGGGAAAAAGGTTGTCTTTATCGGCTGGAGTACTGAGGACACCGATGAAAAGATCTGGGACAGCACCGTTGACAATGCCCAGGAGGTGCAGGCCAAGATCAAGGCCGACGTGACCTTTACAGACAACGACATCACGGTCTACGCCCTGTGGGGCTACGACACCAACGACAACGAGATCGCCGATATCCTGGAGGGCGCCCAGTACCGCCTGACCTATAACGTCAACGGCGGCAGCGGTTCCGTCACCGACAGCAAGCTGTACAAGGCCGGCGACGAGGTGACGCTGGACGAGGGCGCAGGCCTGACCCACAGCGATTCCAACGGCAAGAAGGTCCTGTTCTACGGCTGGAGCCGGTCCCAGCATGTGGACATTCTCACCGCCAACGACACCGTACCCAGCGACATGGCGAATAAGGTGGCCTTCTCCAACGGCGACATCGAGGTGTTTGCCGTCTGGGCGGAGAGCAGCGACGGAAACACCCCGGATATTGATGGTGACAAGCGCACCCTGACCTACGATTCCAACGGCGGCGTAGGTACGGTAACAGACACCAAGGCCTATGTGGACGGCAACACAGTGACCCTGCTGGACAAGAAAGGCATTCAGGGTTCTCTGGCCCACCTGCCTGTGGGCGGCGTGCCGGTGGAATTCGTGGGCTGGACCAGCGACAAGGCCTACGACACCATTTACGAGGCCAAGGATACCCTGCCCGACACCATCGTCACCGAGGTGACGTTTAACGGGGCCAACATTACCGTGTACGCCGTCTGGGGCTACGACCGCAACGGCGACGGCAAGCCCGACGTGCAGGAGCCTGAAGGAAGCAAGTATGACCTGATCTACGACCAAAACGCCATTGAGGGTACCGTAAGCGGCATGCCCACCGACAGCAACAAGTATGTGGTCAACCAGAAGGTGACCCTCAGCACCCAGGAGCCCACCCATGAGGATGTGGGCGGCAAGAGGGTTCTGTTCATCGGCTGGACTGAGAGCCAGAACAGCACGATCTATGCCAGCGGCGAGTCCGCTCCCACTGTGGCTACCGAGATTACCTTCGGCGCGGGCGACAAGACCGTGTATGCGGCCTGGGGCTACGACGAGAACAAGAACGACATCCCCGACGTGCTGGAGAAGGGCCAGTTCACCCTGACCTACAATGCCAACACCGGCAGCAACCCGCCCACCGATTCCTTCAAGTACAGCGCGGGCGCTACCGCTACGCTGGCGGGCCAGGGCAGCATGACCCATGATCCTGTGGGTGAGATCCCTGTACTCTTTATCGGCTGGAGCCTGACCCAGTGCGGTGTACTCACTGCCAACGATTCCAAGCCTGATATCGTGACCGAGGTCTCCTTCTCCAACGGTAATATTGTCGTATATGCGGTCTGGGGCCTGGATACCGACAAGGACAACACCACCCCGGATGTGGACGAGACCAAGTACACCCTGACCTACGATCCCAACGGCGGCGTGGGTTCTGTCACCGACGGCAACAAGTACGTCAACGGCAGTGTGGCCACCCTCAAGACCAAGGATGAGGTAACCAACCTGCTCTCTCACCCCGACCAGGACGGCGCCAAGGTGCTGTTCATGGGTTGGAGCAAGACCAAGTACGATGTGCTGACCGCCAACGACAGCATGCCTGGCGACATCATCCCCACCCTGACCTTCGGCGAGGGCAACGAGACGGTGTATGCCGTCTGGGGCCTGGACGCCAACGGCAACAAAACTCCCGACGTGGACGAGGGCGAGGACAACAAGTTCAGCATCACCTACCA
This sequence comes from uncultured Flavonifractor sp., assembly GCF_944383115.1. Lineage (GTDB taxonomy): Bacteria > Bacillota > Clostridia > Oscillospirales > Oscillospiraceae > Flavonifractor. Next base: position 48,414 of record NZ_CALWOJ010000007.1, read on the forward strand.
CGACAATGCCCAGGGCGGCATCGTCAGCGGCATGCCCACCGACAGCAACAAGTATGTTGAGGGGCAGAAGGTGACGCTCAGTACCCAGAAGCCCACCCACACCGAGGTGGACGGCAAGAAGATCCTGTTCGTGGGCTGGAGCACCACCCAGCTGAACAAGGTGTATTCCGGTACTGACGATCTGGATGAACTGAACCGCCAGATGTCCACCGAGGTGGTAATCACCGCCGATACGGATGTGTACGCCGTCTGGGGCTACGACAGTGACGGCGGCGGAATCCCCGACATTATGGAGGGCGCCCAGTTCACTCTGACCTATAACGTCAACGGCGGCAGCGGTTCCGTTACCGACGGCACCATGTACAAGTCCGGCGACGAGGTCACCCTGAAGGACGGCACCGGCCTGACCCACACCAACGCCGCCAACGGCAAGAAGGTTGTGTTCATCGGCTGGAGCCTGACCAAGTACGATGTGCTGACCGCCAACGATCCCGCGCCCAGTGTGACGGATAAGGTCTCCTTCTCCAACAGCAACATCGAAGTGTTTGCTGTCTGGGGCGAGAGTACCAACGGCACCGACCCCGACGTGAACGCCGGCAAGTATACCCTGACCTATGACGTCAACGGCGGCATCGGTTCCGTCACCGACAACAACCAGTATGTGGCGGGCAGCAATGTCGACCTCAAGACCAAGGGCGAGGTGGCCGCACTCATCTCCCATGCCGATCAGGACGGCGCCAAGGTGGCCTTCATCGGCTGGACCGCAACCAAGGACACCAAGATCTACGAGGCCAAGGATAGCAAGCCTGCGGTCCTGACCGAAGTGGACTTTGTGGACGATGACATCACCGTGTACGCCGTCTGGGGCTATGACCGCAACGGCGACGGCGATGCCGACGTGGAAAAGCCTGAAGGCAGCAAGTACACCCTGACCTACAACGCCAACGGCGGCAATGCCGACAGCGTACCCACCGATACCAACAAGTATGTGGCCAATCAGGTCGTGACCTTGGTCACCGAGCCCAAGCCCACCCATCCCGGCGACGGCACCGACGTGGTGTTCATTGGCTGGACCAAGGATGAGGCCACGGCAACCAGCAAGATTTACTCCGGCACCGACGACTGGGCGGCGCTGGATGCGAACCTGGCGGACAATGTGACCTTTACCGACAGAAGCATCACCGTGTACGCCGTCTGGGGCTACGACAGTGACGGCGGCGGAATCCCCGACATTATGGAGGGCGCCCAGTTCCGCCTGACCTACGACATCAACGGCGGTGATGTGGCGGCCCCCACCGACAGCACCATGTACAAGTCCGGCGACGAGGCCACCCTGGTGACC
>NZ_CALWOJ010000008.1 GCF_944383115.1 uncultured Flavonifractor sp.
GTTGTCTTGCAGATGAAAGACAGCACCGAACGGGCCATTGGCGTGATCGATTCTGAGGGAACGGTTGTGGCCTGCAATGAACTCAGCTGCATCGGGGAGCATTGGCCCGGTGCGGTTGAGGCGGTGAACCGGGGCGAGGGCGATACCGTCCGCTTTGATGGCCGCACCTTCAAGGCGCTGGCCGGATGGGGGTCTCAGTTTGACTATGCGGTTTTTGCCAAGGGCGAGGACACCGAGGCAAACATGGTATGTTCCATGGCCGCAGTGGCCCTTAATGGCGCCAAGACCTATTATGAGGAGAAACACGACAAAGCCACCTTTGTCAAAAATATTATCTCCGATAATATCCTTCTGGGCGACATCTATGTCCGGGCCAAAGAACTGCATTTTGTTTCCGAGGCACCCCGGGCGGTCTTTTTGATCCGCCAGGTGGAATCTACCGATCCCGCCCTGATCGACGTTCTCCATTCCCTCTTCCCTGACAAGCAGGTGGATTTCGTCCTCTCCATCAGCGAGACCGACGTGGCCCTGATCAAGCAGCTCAACGATGGGGCGGAGACCCGGGATCTCCACAAGATTGCCAAGCAGATCGAAGACAAGATCAATGAGGAACTCCATATCCGTGTGGTCATCGGCATCGGTACCATCGTAGGCCACATCCGGGAACTGGCCCGGGCCTATAAGGAGGCCGGAATCGCCATCGACGTGGGTCGGGTGTTCGACACCGAGAAGAGCATCATCAACTATGAGAACCTGGGGATTGGCCGGCTGATTTATCAGCTGCCCACCACCCTGTGCGAGATGTTCCTCCAGGAGGTTTTCAAGAAGAATCCCATCGACGCCCTGGACCAGGAGACCCTGTTCACGATCAACAAGTTCTTTGAAAACAACCTGAACGTGTCCGAGACGGCCCGGAAGCTCTTTGTCCACCGGAATACCCTGGTGTACCGGCTGGAGAAGATCAAGAAGCTCACCGGCCTGGACCTGCGGGAGTTTGACGACGCCATCACCTTCAAGGTGGCATTGATGGTCAAGAAGTATCTGATCTCCCGGGGCATCGATAACTGAACAAACTGCGTCAGCCGCAGAGGCTGCCGGTAACGGCGGCTTCTGCGGCACGTGAGTTTGTACCCAATCCTATAAAAGAGGTATACAGCGTGATACGTCTGATCGACATTCAAAAGTCCTATGACAACGGAACCAAGGCCCTGAAGGGGGTCAATCTGCGCATTGACGACGGTGAATTCGTCTTTCTGGTGGGCCCCTCCGGATCTGGCAAGTCCACCATATTGAAGCTGATCACCGCTGAGATCGCCCCCACCGCCGGCCGGCTGATGGTCAACGGTTATAATTTGAACAATATTACGCCCCGCCAGGTGCCCTATATGCGGCGTACGCTGGGGGTCATATTCCAGGACTTCCGCCTGATCGAAAAAAAGACAGTGAAGGAGAACCTGATCTTTGCCATGCAGGTGGTGGGCGCCTCCTCCCGGGAGATCCGCAAGCGGGTGGCTTATGTGCTGGACCTGGTAGGCCTGCTGGATAAGGGCGATCAGCGTCCCGACCAGCTTTCCGGCGGTGAGCAGCAGCGTGTGGCCATTGCCCGCGCCCTGGTGAACAATCCCCAGATGATCATTGCCGACGAGCCCACCGGCAACCTGGACCCCATGCGCTCCCTGGAGATTATGATGCTGCTGGAGCGCATCAATGAGCTGGGCACCACCGTGCTGGTGGTCACCCACGAGCGGGAGCTGGTCAACCGCTTCTCCAAGCGGGTTGTGGCCATCGAGAACGGCAGGATCATCAGCGACGAGACAGGCGGGTATTACAACAATGAGACAACGATATAACTTTAAATATCTGTTTTCCGAGGGCTTTCACAGTATTTTTACCCACGGATTCATGTCCTTTGCAGCAGTGTGCATGATCGTGTGCTGTCTGCTCATTATGGGTTCTTTCTCCCTGGTGGCGGTGAATGCCCAGCATAATTTCAGCGACCTGGAGAAGGACAACCAGTTCTCCGCATACATCGACGAGACCCTGTCTCAGGAGGAGGCACGCGCCCTTCAGGATGAGATTGAGGCGATCCCCAATGTGGCTCGGGCGGAGTTCGTCACCAAGGAGCAGGCCCAGGCCGACTTTGAGGCCGACTATGAGGGCAATCCTCTCTTTGAGGACTTGCCGTCCACCGTCTATCGGGATCGGTTCCATGTCTATCTGGAGGATCTCAGCAAGCTGACAGAGACTGAGGCGGCGGTGAAGCAGGTGGCGGGTGTGGCCGATACCTACTCTGCGCCTGAGATCGCCGAAGGTTTTACCGTCATCCGCAACATTGCCGGCGGCGTGGCCCTGATCCTGGTGGCCATTTTGCTGCTGGTGAGTTTGTTCATCATCTCCAACACCATTAAGCTGGCTACCTTCAATCGGCGGGAGGAGATCGCCATCATGAAGATGTGCGGCGCCACCAACGCCTTTGTACGCTGGCCCTTTGTTTTTGAGGGCATGATCCTGGGCGTGACAGGCGCCCTGGTCGGGTTCTTCCTGCAGTGGGGGGTATACGCTTTGGTAGGCCGGGCCGTCGGCGGTACCGATACCATAGATCTCATTAAAGTGCTGCCCTTCCAGCCGATGGCGCTGTGGGTGCTGCTGGCCTTCCTGATTACCGGCTTGCTCATCGGCGTGGTAGGCTCTATGCTGGCCATCCGTAAGTTCCTGCAGGTGTGATACATCTGCCCCGTTAGAAAATAAGGAGTCCTTATGAAGCGGAAACATCCCAAACTCCGGCTTTTGTGCGGTATCCTGATTCTGGCGCTCTTCACATCCGCCGCCAGCCAGGCGGGGGCTGTGACCCAGAGCGAGATCGACGCGCTGAAGAAGGAACAGCAGGAGAGTCAGGCCAAGCAGCAGCAGCTGAAAGAGCAGCTGGCTGGCGTAAAGGAGGACCAGGCCGCCGCCCAGCAGAAGCGGCAGATCCTGGCTCAGCAGCTGGATGCCATTAACGCCGAGATCGCCAACATCGACGCCCAGATCGCTTACTACGACGGAGAGATCGCCTTGAAGGAAGTGGAGCGCGGGGAGGCGGAGAAGCGTGAGGCGGAGCAGTACGAGTTGTTCTGTCAGCGGGTGCGGATGATGGAGGAGCAGGGGACGGTGTCCTACTGGTCCATCCTCTTCAATGCCGGCAGCTTTTCCGACCTGTTGGATCGTATTGCCGATGTGGATGCGGTCATGGCTTATGACAATAAGATCATGGATCAGCTCATTGCCACCCGGCAGGAGCTGGAGCGGCTTCAGGGGGAACTGGAGAGCGCCCGGGCGGAGGAACAGGAGGCCCGTGAGCAGCAGGAGGCAAAAAAGGCTGAGCAGCAGGCTAAGGTAGCGGAAGCGCAGAAGCTGCTGGATCAGATCAACGCCGATGTGGCGGAGGTCAATCGACAGCTGGAAGCGGAGGATGCCGCCGCCGCCAGCTTGCAGGCGGAGATCACCCGGAAGCAGAAACAGCTGGAGGAGGAGCGCAAGCAGCAGAATGTGACTCTGCCCCCCACCGGCTCGGGGTACCAGTGGCCTCTGCCTGCCGGGAACCTGACCCTGACCTCCGCTTTTGGCTACCGGATGCACCCCATCGACCTGGTGCCGCACAGCCATACCGGCATTGATGTGTCGGCCGCCGGCGGCACCCCCATCTACGCCGCCAAGGGCGGACAGGTCATCATGTCGGAGTATGGCTCCGGTGTAAACTGGTCTTACGGCAATTTTGTGGTCATTGACCATGGGGACGGCACCACCACCCTCTACGCCCACATGAGATCCCGGGCGGTGAGCGAGGGCCAGCTGGTGACCCAGGGTCAGACCATTGGATATGTGGGCAATACAGGCAATTCCAAAGGCAATCACCTGCACTTTGAGGTGCGGGTAAACGGCCAGCGGGTAGACCCGGAGGGGTGCTTCCCCGGCCTGGACCGTTCTTTTGTACGGGCCTATAATTGGTGAGTGGCTGGCATACATAAAAAGGAGAAAAAACGTGGCGAAAAACGGAAAGAAACCCATTCAAAAAAATAGTTCCAAGAAGGTAGAGCCTCGGCGCATCGTAGTGGGTGTTCTGGCGGGATTGATGGCATTGCTCATGCTGCTGCCTATGGTCAGCATGATCATCGGCAGCGCCGACGCGGTGACCCAGAGCGAGATCGACGCACTGAAAAAAGAGCAGCAGGAGAGCCAGGCCAAGCAGCAGGAGCTGAAAGAGCAGCTGGCCGATATCGAGGAAGATCAAGCCGCTGCCCAGCAAAAGCGGGAGCTGCTGACCCAACAGCTGAATGCTATCAACGCGGAGATCGCCAACATCGACGCGCAGATCGCTTACTACGACGGGGAGATCGCCCAGAAGGAAGTGGAGCGCAAGGAGGCGGAGGAGCGTGAGGCGGAGCAGTACGAACTGTTCTGCCAGCGGGTGCGAATGATGGAGGAGCAGGGCACGGTGTCTTACTGGTCCATCATCTTCAATGCCGAGGACTTTTCCGACCTGTTGGATCGCATTGCGGATGTGGACGCGGTGATGGCCTATGACAACGCCGTCATGGAAGAGCTGATTGCCACCCGGCAGGAGCTGGAGCGGCTCCAGGGCGAGTTGGAGAGCGCCCGGGCGGAGGAACAGGCTGCCAGAGATCAGCAGGCGGCCAAGCAGGCCGAGCAGCAGGCCAAGGTGGCCGAGGCTCAGAAACTGCTGGATCAGATCAATGCGGATGCGGAAGAGGTGAACCGTCAGCTGGACGCGGAGAGCGCCGCCGCCTCTGAGATCCAAGCTGAGATCGCCCGCAAGCAGAAGCAGCTGGAAGAGGAGCGCAAGCAGAACAACATTGTGATCTCCTCGGAGACCGGCTACCTGTGGCCGCTGCCTGGATACTACCAGCTGACCTCTCAGTTCGGCTACCGGATCCATCCTATTACCGGCAAGCCTCACAGCCATACCGGTATCGACATTCCCGCGCCGGGCGGCACCTCCATCCTGGCGGCCAAGAGCGGCCAGGTGGTGACCTCCGCTTACCACTACTCCTATGGCAACTATGTGGTGATTGACCACGGCAACGGCAATTCCACACTCTACGCCCATATGAGTTCCCGGGCGGTGAGCGAGGGCCAGATGGTCACCCAGGGCCAGGTCATCGGCTATGTGGGCACCACCGGCAGTTCCACCGGCAACCACCTCCACTTTGAGGTGCGGGATAACTATACCCGTGTGGACCCGGAGAGTAAATTTCCGTCTTTGAATCTGACGCCTCCGTGGTAAAATCAAATAGGAAACCAGGGCGGAGGGGGTCACCCCTCCGCCCTGATCCATTTATTACGTTCGGAAAGGAAATGATCTGCTGTGCGTAAAAAACGCTTTTCCCTGCTCCATCTTGTCATTTTAGTGCCGGTCACCGCTGTACTGACGGCGGGTATCCTGCTGGGCGTGCTGTATGCGTTGGTAGGGAAGGAGGGGCTGTCCCTGCTGGAGGGACTCTACCTGGTGAACAGCCGGTTTGTGGGGGAGTACGACGAGACCCAGGTGGTAGACTCCGCCCTGTCCGGTATGGTGGATGGTCTGGGGGACCGGTGGAGCTATTATTTGACCCAGGAGGAGTATGAGGATCAGAACCAGCGCCGCACCAACAAGTATGTAGGGGTGGGCGTCACGGTGGACTATGGATCGGAGGAAGGGCTGCGGGTGGTCGCGGTGACTGCTGATGGCCCTGCTGAGAAGGCTGGCATCCAGGCGGGGGAACTCATTACCGCGGTAGACGGCTTTTCGCTGGCAGGTGAAGCCAGATACGAAGGGGCGGAGCGCATTCAGGGCGAGGAAGGAACTGTGGTTTCTCTGGAGATGCGCAGCGCCGATGGGCAGACCAGGACGGTGGAACTGACCCGTACCAGCCTGGACAGCGATCCGGTGACCGCAGAAATGTTGGAGGGCAACATAGGCTATGTGGCCCTGGCCAACTTTTACGACAACAGCGCGGAACGACTGGAGGAAGAGGTGACCCGCCTTCAGGAGGAGGGAGCCGTCGCCCTGGTATTTGACATGCGCAACAACGGCGGCGGATATCTCAGCGAACTGACCGATATGCTGGATTTCCTGCTGCCTGAGGGCCCTATTTTTATTACCAGGGATCGGGCCGGCAATGAGAAAGTGACAGAATCAGACGAGCAATGTGTGGATCTGCCGATGGCGGTGCTGGTCAATGCCAATACCTACTCCGCCGCCGAATTTTTTGCCGCCGAACTCCAGGAGCGCGGGGTGGCGGTGATCGTGGGAGAGCCCACCAGCGGCAAGGGCTATTCCCAGCAGACCTTTGCGCTGCCCCACGGCGGGGCTATGGCCATCTCCACCAGCGCCTATTTCACCGGCAGCGGTACCTCCCTCATTGGGACGGGGCTTACTCTGGATCGGGAGGTCTCCCTTACCGGAGAGGGGGACGCCCAGTTGGAGGCCGCACTGGAACTGCTGAAACAATGAAAGGGAACAGGGCCTGCTGCAAGCTGCAGCAGGCCCTGTTCTGAAGTTGAACTCAGGTATGATCTTTGCCACGCAGGTCGCGGAACAGCAGGGAAATGCACCAAATAGCCGCCAGACCCACCAGGGTGTAAATGATGCGGCTAAAGGTGCTGGCCTGTCCGCCAAACAGGAAGGCCACCAGGTCAAATTGAAAAATGCCGATGCTGCCCCAGTTCAGTCCGCCGATAATGGCAAGGACCAGGGCGATCTTATCCAGGAACATAGGATATGCTGCCTCCTCCAAATTGAGATACCGCTGTTAGCATATCCTCTTTTGCGCGCAATATACAAAAAATTTGAAAAGGAGGTCACTTGCCGTTGAGCAGCCGGCCCAGCCAATTGCGCTTGAGGTCCACCGCCTTGTGGGGGCACAGCTCATGACAGCAGTAGCACCGGATACAGGCGCGGGGATGGACCTTGGCTTTGCCGCCGGGGCCGGTCATAGTGATGGCCTTGCCGGGACAGGCGTTTTTGCAGATGGCGCATCCGATGCACTTGTCCGTCCGGATCCTGGGGGTCTGGGACAACAGCTGTTTGCACAACCGGCCCGCAGTACCTGTCAGCGGCCCCAGAAAGCCCATCAGGTTGTCCCGCACGTTGGCGGGGAACTGGTAATCAGGGATGCGCAGCTCTTCCAGCGTTGCGCCTACCAGTTCGATCTCCTCCCACCGGGTGGGAGAGAGTCCACGGGCCTGCGCGGCCAGCAGCAGGGCGTTGCGGTCCCGAGGCAGGCCCATGATCTCCCCAGCGATCACGTCCAGCGCCAGAGGACTGTCGGACAACAGCAGCAGGCCTACCTGCCGCGGGGTGCCCGATGCGCCGGGTCCTTCCCCTTCCATCGCCAGCACAGCGTCCATGACGCAAAGCCGGGGGGCCATAAAACCGATCAGATCCAGCAGCACCTGGGCGAACTGGGTCTTGTCCGGGTGGGAGCCGTGGAAGCCCACCTTGGTCAGGCCCGGGATGAGCCCGAAGCTGTTTTTCACCGCTCCGGTCATGCCCATAAAGACATGGGTTTTCATCTTGCACAGATCAAAGATCCCGTCGCAGTCCAGGGCGGGGGAGATGATCTCGGCCTGACGGAGTACCTGGCCGTCCGGCAGATTGACCAGACGGGCGGAGGGGTCCAGGCAGAGTTCCGCCTCTGCTTCCCTGGCGGCCTGGGCGGTTCCGGTCTTTTCATAGAGATTGCGCAGTACCGACTCCTTCTGTAAAGCCCCGCCGGGGCTGTCGGCGATCACAGCTGTGCCGCCGGCCTCCCGCACCAGCTTGGCGACTGCGCCTGTCACCGCCGGATGGGTGCATACCGCCGCCTCCGGCGGCGCCGGGCGCAGCAGGTTGGCTTTCAGCAGAATGCGTTCCCCCGGGCGGACGAATCGTCCCATGCCGCCCATGCGCTCCACCGTGTCCCGCAGGGCCGCTTCCGCCCCGGCGTAGTCGCCGCAGGGCACGGCATGAACCTGATATCCCATCAGTCAAGAGACCTGGGCCCGAAGCCGTGGGGAAGCAGCTCATGGAGAGAGAGCCGGACGAACTCCCGGTCGCCCCGGGCCACCAGCACCGTCAAGTCGGGGGCAAATTCATAGAGCATCTGCCGGCAGGAGCCGCAGGGCCAGCAGTAGTCGGTGGAATTGCCCACCACCGCCAGGCGCACAAGGTCGTCCTGATGACCTTCACTCACAGCTTTGACCAGTGCGGTGCGCTCAGCGCAGATGGTAGAGCCGTAGGCGGCGTTTTCCACATTGCAGCCGGTAAATACGGTCCCGTCGGCGCAGAGCAGGGCGGCGCCCACAGGGAAGTGGGAGTAGGGGACATAGGAACGCTCCAGCATGGTAAAGGCCAGATCCACCAGTTCCCGATCGGTCATAGCAATCCCTCCTGACAAATAAAAAAGGTGGTAAAACGAGATTGGGTTCTCATTTTACCACCTTTTTGAAAGAATGACAACCGAAATTCATACTTTGCCCGGGAAGGGTACCCGGTGGACCAGAAGGGTGGAAACTCCGCCGGTAACCGCGCCGGTGACCAGGGAGCAGAACAGCAGGGGGGGCAGATAGACCATGGGGGCGGGCGTACCCAGTACCACAATGGCGGCCAGGATCTGGCCGGTGTTGTGGGCGGCCGCGCCGGCAATGGATACCCCAAACAGGGACAGACCAGGGAGCCGCAGGAGCAGAGCCATCACTGCCAGGGCCAGCAGGCCGCCGGTGAGGGAAAATGCCAGCGCCATCAGATTGCCCCCCAGCAGGGAGCCCAACAGGCAGCGCGCCACCAAAATGAGCAGCGCCTCCCGCCCGGACAGGCGGCACAGGGCGTATACCGTCACCAGATTGGCCAGGCCCAGCCGCAGGCCGGGAAGGGGTACAAGGATCGTTAGCGGCGCCAATCCCTCCGCCACGGAGAGGGCCAGCGCCAGGGCGGTCAGGACCGCCGAGCGGGTGAGACGCTGGAGCGAAACGGACACAGGGCGGGCCTCCTTCCAGGAAAAAATAGACGCTGGTGGGGAACTTTTTAGCCTGTTACCGCGTCAAAGGGTTCAGGTTCCGAGCCGAACAGGGAGATGATCAGCCGATTGGGCAGGCAGATGATCTGCTGGCCCGGTTTGCTGATCCAGCCGGTGCGAACACAGTCCTGACTGGGACAGTCGCTGTGTTCGATGCAGATCCGGCCCTGTTCCGCCCGAATGGTCAGAGGATAGGTCCCCTCATCCACGGTCAGGGTGATGGGCTGATCCAGCTGGTCCAGCTGGTACTGAGCCACCTGCACGCCGTCTAGAGTTATGACGGCGGTGAGGTTGCTGCCCCCCGCCGGGCGCAGCAAAAATACCAGAAGGGCCGCCAGGGCCACCACGACCAGGGCCACCACCCCATCCCACAGGGTGGGGCGGCGGCGGTCAGCGGCGGGCGATCTCATAGGTATACCCCCGATCCTCACCCGCAGGGCGGTAGCCCGCCTCCAGACCTTCGGTAACGATGACCCTGTTATCCTGGGTACACAGCACCAGTTCAAAATCCTCCCTGCTCCGCCAGAAGTCCAGGGCTTCCTCCGGCCCGGCCACGAACAGAGTGGTGGAGAGGGCGTCGGCCAGCATATGGTCAGAGGAAATCACTGTCACGGACAAAAGACCGCTGTCAGCGGGGTAACCGGTTTCGGGATCGATGATGTGGTGATAGATCTGTCCGTTTTCCTCAAAATAACGCTCGTACCCGCCCGAGGTGGAGGCGGTCTGATCCTTCAGGGAGAGGACGCACAGCGCCTCCGAAGTGTTTTGCGGATCTTTGACCGCCACCTGCCAGGCTGAGCCGTCCAGCTTGCTGCCGATGGCGGTGACATTGCCGCCCAGATCCAGCAGGGCGGAGGTGACGCCTTCTTCCCGAAGGACAGCGTCGGCCCGGCCGGCGGCAAAGCCCTTGGCCACCGCGCCCAGGTCCACCTCCATGCCGGCCTGTTCCAGTCGGGCGGCAGAGGCGGCCTCGTCCACGGTCAGCTTGCCGCTGTCCACCAGGGCCATGGCGGCGGTCAGAGCCTCGGCTGTGGGGACGTGGCGCTCCTCGGTGGTGAAGCCCCAGGCGTCCATCACCGGGGCAATGGTGATATCAAAACAGCCGGGCAGCAGCTGGGAGACGGATTTGGCAAAGGTCAGCAGATCGGTTACCTGGGCGTCCAGAAGAACCAGGGTGCCGTCGCCGGCATGGCTGTTGAGAAGGGAGATCTGACTGTCCGGATCGGTACGGGAGAGGAGCTTGTCCAGCTTCTCAATCTCCTGTCGGGCGGCCTGGAGGGCATCCTCGCCGCCCTCGTTGTAAACGCGGATGGACATCAGGGTGTCCATGGAAAAGAACTGGGCCTGAGCAGGTTCTGGATTGGCTGCGGGCGCGGCGCAGCCGGTCAGAACCGTCAGGCAGCACAGAAGAAGAAAAAAACGCTTCATGGTAAACTCCATTCTGCAAAAAGTAAGCCTGTTCAAGGGCGGCAGAACTGCCGTCATACATCTGATGCGGATTTCATTTTAGCATAGATTTTGTTGCTTGAAAAGAGAAAAGGGATTCTTGACTTGCAAAATGCGGCGGATTCTGATAGACTATATGAGATTGATGACTTAAAAGAGGTGGGGGCTTTCCCCCCAAACTCAGCCACAGGAGATGGATACATGAACAAGAAAGAACAACAGAAAGCCCAGCGTGCCCGGGAAGAGGATATTGTTCTGACCAAGGTCCTCTGGTGGATTTTGGGCGCCGTAGTCCTGGAGACGCTGCTGCTTCTGCTGAATAAAGTATATGTGAACTTTGCCATTGAGCAGTTCTCTCTCGTCCTGGCGCTGCGGAGCATGTTCCGTGTTCTGGCCATTGTGCTGCCCCTCTGCTTTGTGGCGCTGCTGGTCTGGACGGTGCTGGCCCGGCGGGCGGGGAAGTCCATCCGGCTGCCCGGTGCGTTGAGCATTGTGGCGCTGGTTTTGGCCGTATGCGCGGTAGTGATCCGCCTCTATTATGATAAGGGCATCACCTTCCTGTATGTCGCGGTGCCTGCGGTGGCGGTACTGGCCCTGATCTACTATCTCTACCAGCGGGAATTTTTCTTTGCGGCGGTTCTCATTGCGCTGGGAATGCTTGGGGTCAAGGTAGTACCCCAGGGGGGAGCCGGCTCTGTGACCCGGTACGGCTATCTGGTGGTGCTGGCTGTGATCCTTGTGGCGTCGGCGGTATGCTTCCGTATGCTTCAGTCCCACAAAGGGGTGTGGGCCGTGAAGGGGAAGAGCGTGGAAGTGCTGCCCCAAAACGCAAATTACGCCATGCTCTATGTAACCTGCGCGCTGGTAGCTGCCGTGGTGATCGCGGCTTTGGTGCTGGGCGCGTTGACCCTGCTGTACGGCGTACTGGCGACGTGGCTGCTCATTCTGGCGGTTTATCACACCGTACGCCTGATGTAACCGAACAAGAGATTTTTGTGTAAAGCAGACGTCCGCATCTATGCGGACGTCTGCTTTTTTGCTGCGGATTCAGGCATACATATCCACCTTGACGGGCAGTGGAAGAGCCGGTATCATAGTGACATAGGAAGATGTCCCGGGTTGCCCAACGGTCGGAGGTGGAGCATGAGTATAACCATTGCGGAGATCCTGAAACTGCCGTCCATGAACGGAGCGGAGCTGCTGGCGGGCCGCGGCGGCCTGAGCCGGGCGGTGGAGGCGGTCAGCGTATTGGAATACGGGGATGTGACCGAGGAGCTGGAGCAGTTTTTCCAGAATAACCCCTTTGAGGGCAACGAACTGGTCATTACCGCCTTTGCCAGCATCCGGGGCGATGTGGATGCCCAATGCGCTAACATCCGGCGCTATCACAGCGTGGGAGCGGTGGGTTTCGTCCTCTACTATGTGGGTATTCTCATGCCGGAGATCAGCCCCAGGCTGATTGCGCTGTGCGACGAACTGGATTTTCCCCTGATCTGCATGCCCAAAGGGAAACTGAACCTGCGCTACAGCGAGGCCATCGGCGAGATCATGTTTGAGGTATTTCGTCACCGCCAGCGGGAGGGCTATTTTGTCAGCGACCTGTTGGATCGCATGTCGGGATTGCCGCCTCACCAGCGGAATGTGGACGCGCTGCTGCGGATGCTCAGCGATCATCTGCATGTGTCGGTGATCCTGGCCGATCCCGCCAATGAGGACGTCACCGCCGTGTTCTGGCCCCGGGCGCTGGAAGAAAGCGTGGCGGGCAGCCTGAAAGACTGGTTGGGAGGCATGGGCAGCCGCACCCAGCTGGAGGTCAGGCTGGCCGAAGGAACCGGATATTTGCAGCGGTGTCCGCTGCTCTCCGGCGATCCCGGCGATTACAGCGTCTACCTGTTGAAATACGGCGAAGTTGTGCCGGAGGACGTGCTGTGGCAGTCCAGCGAGTTGATCCGGCTGTTTATCCATATCTGGAACAAAGACCACGGAAAGTTTGTCACGTCGGAAATCGTGCGGGCCATTATCAACGATCAGGTGGTGCAGATGAACCGCCTGGCCAAGCTGTTCCATATCGAGGTGGCCCAGCTCAATCAGATGTGGCTGTTTCACCCCCGGCATTCCGGCCAAAAGTATGACGATGCGCTGATCCGCCGGCTGTTTGACCAGTTCCAGCGGTTCTCCGACCCGGTACTCATCAGCTACTATGAGGAGAATCTGGTGGTCTTTACCCATGCCTCCCAGCGATATGATGAGCGCAGCCAGATGGTGGAGGACATGAGCGGATTGGTAACGGAACAGGCAGGCCACTATGATATCGTCTGCTTTGACTGTCTGGCAACCACCGCCGATGTACGCCAGGCATATCTGGACAGTACCCAATATGTGGGCGCGGCCCGGAAGCTCTACCCCTCCAAGCAGGTACTCCGGGCCTCCGACATCCTGTTTGCGGGACAGTGCCAACAGATCCTGGCCGATGGGAAAAACGCCGCCCAGTACCTGCGTCTGCTCAGCCAGATGGAGGAGAGCAACCCCGTGCTGCTGCCCACGGCGGAGGCCTATCTGCTGGACGCCTCCTCCAATATGGCCTGTGCCGCCAAGCGCCTGTTTGTCCATCTGAACACCGTTAAGTACCGCCTGCACCTGATCCAGGATCTGTTGGGCTATGTGCCTGGAAAAATGCCGGATGCCTTTCCACTGTACCTGGCCGTTGCGCTGCACCGGCTGATGAATCAATAAGACGTCTTATAGATGCGCACCTTCTTATCCGCTGGAGACAAGAAGGTGCGCATGCTCTTTGTCCAAAAGGACAATTACAATCTGCACAATTTTCAATACAATATCCTTGTAACACTTGGTGAGAATCACCGGATTTTATGTGTTAGGAGGAGACATTATGGGACGCACTCTGAATCGGGAAGACATCATCGACATCATCTACGGCGCAACCTTCTTTGGCGCGGGCGGCGGCGGCTCCATTGCCAACGGCATGGAACTGCTGGATAAGTTCGATAAAAACGTGGAATTGATTGTAGACGACTTGAAGGACATGGACGAAAATGCCTATTCCGTCATGGCTGCGGGACTGGGGTCTCCTCTGGCCATGAAGGAGCGGGGATTCGGCCCGGAGGCCATCAGCGTTGTGGAGGGCATGATGAAGGTGGCCGCCGACAGCGGCAAGAAAGTCACCCACATCTATTCCGGCGAGCAGGGCGGCTTTAATACGATGGTACCCATCTATGCGGCCATCAGCCTGGGCCTGCCCGTGCTGGACCTGGACGGCAACGGCCGTGCGGTACCGGAACTGAACACCGGCCTGCTTCCCATCTACGACATTCCCATTGATCCTCTGGTGCTGGCCAACGCCAACGGCGACATCGTGGTGGGACATCCCAAGGAACCCCTGGACAGCGTGGCCTGCGAGACCATCGCCCGCTCCATCTGCATGGCCTACGGCATGAGCGTGGGCTTCTCCACCTGGATGATGAGCAAGGCCGACCATGAAAAGGCCTCGGCCGTGGGACAGCTCTCCCTGGCGAGGACAGTGGGCAGTCTCCTGCGGGCCTCGGACACCAAGGCGGACAATCTCTCTGCAAAGCTGACTGAGAAAGGCGTTCAGCACAAGGTTTTCGCCAAAGGCAAGATCAAGAAAATTGACGTGACGGTGGAAAACGGCTTTGATTTCGGCAAGACCGTTATCGAGACGGAAAAGGGCAAGCTCTATACCGTAGATTTCAAGAACGAGAACCTCATTATCCGGGATGCTGACGGCAAGGCCCTGCTGGTGGTACCTGAGATCATTACCATCATTGATACCGACACCATGAAGCCTCTGTCCAACGCGGACACCGCCGAGGGGCAGAACGTAATGCTGCTGGGCGTCAAGGCGCCCCAGCGGTGGTGGGACACCCCCAGAGGATACGACTGCTGGGCCCACATCCTGAAACTGATCGGCTACTCCAAGGCGGATAAGGCCGTTCCCCTGGAGTAATTGGTACATAACCCCTTGAAAGAGATCTGAGGGAGGGAAGTGCATATGGCAAAAAACGGAACCATTGAGTCTGCCGGCCTGAGCAAGGTCGGTCAGGAAGAGAAGAAAAGCTGGGGCAGCATCGCCTTTATCTGGGCCGGTTCGGTGTGCTGCGTGCCCGCGCTGATGGTGGGCGGCGGTATCACGATGGGGCTGACCTTCGGTGAGGCGGCATTGGCCATGTTCACCGGCTACGGGATCTGCGTGTTGTTGATGATCCTGCTGAGTATCCAGTCCTCCGACCTGGGTCTGCCCAGTGTGGCGGCCATTGCAGGCGCGTTTGGCAAAAAGGGGTCCAGCTATGTGATCTCCTCCATCATTGCCTTCTGCTTTATCTGCTGGTTTGGATTCCAGGCGGTGGTGTGCGGCGACGCCTTTGCCGCCATCATGCAGAATATGGGGGTACCGCTGCCCAGTACGGTATCCACCATCATCTGGGGCCTGGTTATGTGCATTACCGCTGTGGTGGGTATCAACTGGATCAAGATCCTGAACATTGTCTCAGTGCCTGCGCTGATTATTATCCTGGTATACGCCATGATCGTGGTCTTTAGGACGCCGGGCTCGGCGGCGCAGATCGCCAACTATCAGCCTGCCACAAACGCCTCCATGATCGTCTCCATCGGTACGGCTGTGGGCGGCTTTGCCTCGGGCAGCGTGCTGGCCGGCGACGTGACCCGCTACTGCAAGAGCAGACGGGATGTGGTCATTTCCAGCATCATCGGCGTCATCCCCATGGGCGTAGGTACCATGCTGGCCGGCGGCGTGCTGGCCATCCACTCCGGCGCTCTGGGCATGGATACCGGCAGCGTGGTGACCATGCTCTCCAGCGTGGGCAGCCCCATTCTGGGCCTGCTGGTGCTGGTACTGGCCACCTGGACCACCAATGTGTCCAACGCCTACTCCTCCGGCTTTGCCCTGCTCAACCTGACCGGAGCCAAGGATGATAAGCGGCCCATCTTTACCCTGGCGGCCGGCATTGTGGGTACCTTGCTGGCGGTATTGGGGATTACCAACTACTTCAATAACTTCCTCAACATCCTGTCGGTGGGTATTCCGCCGGTGGCCGGTGTGGTCATTATGGACTACTTTGTCATCAATAAGGCCAATCCGGCGACCTGGAAACCGACGGAGGGCGTCAACCTGGCCGGACTGCTGGCCTGGCTGGCCGGATCCGCTGTGGCTCTGGCATTCCCCTCGTTCCTGATCCCCTCTATCAATGCCATTGTCATTGGCTGTGTGCTGTATCTGATCCTCTATCCCCTGCTCTGCCGGAACAAAAGGACGGCGTGAGTATACCGGATCGTGAAAGGAGCGTTTTGATATGGGAGAACTGAGCGCCTTGCAGCCGACGGCGGTATTCCGTCACTTTGAGGAGATCTGCAAGATCCCCCACGGCTCAGGCAATGTGTCGGCGCTGGTGGACCACTGCATCGCCTTTGCCGAGGCCCACGGCCTGGCCTGGGAGCGGGATCAGGCGGACAATCTGATCATCCGCAAGCCTGCCAGCCCGGGGTATGAGGGGGCCGACGGCCTGATCCTCCAGGGACATACCGACATGGTGTGCGAAAAGGTGGCGGGATTGCCCTTTGATTTTGAAAAGGACGGCATCCAGCCCTATGCCGACGGAGACTGGCTCCGGGCCCGGGGCACTACCCTGGGAGCCGATAACGGAATCGCCGTGGCCATGTGTCTGGCACTGCTGGAGGATGACACGTTGGAGCATCCGCCGCTGGAAGTGCTACTCACCTCGGACGAGGAGATCGGTATGATAGGGGCCTTTGCCTTCGATTGTTCCAGGCTGCAGGGCCATAAATTGATCAATCTGGATTCTGAATATGAGGGTGTGCTGATGTGTAGCTGCGCCGGCGGCGCCACGGTGCGCTCCACCCTGCCGGTGGAGCGGGAACCCAAGGCCCTCCAGCAGATCAAGCTGGATATTACGGGGCTGAAAAGTGGCCACTCCGGCGTGGAGATCGACAAAGGCCGGGCCAACGCCAACGTATTGATGGGCCGACTGCTGGACGCGCTGGCCCATAAGGGGGATTATCGCCTGATCCAGCTGTCCGGCGGACCCCGTGAGACTGCCATCGCGTGTGAGGCCCACGCGGTGCTGGGCGTGGCGGCAGCCGAAGCAGAGCCGCTGTTGGCCGAAGTGAAGCGAATGGCGGCGGCGTATCAGAAGGAATATGCCACAACAGAACCGGGACTAACCGTTGACGCTGTATCTGAGGCGGCGGGGGAGTGCGAGGTTCTGACGGCAGACAGCACCCGCCGGGTACGGCAGCTATTGCTGGCGCTGCCCGACGGCGTACAGGTGATGAGTCCGGACATGCCCGGCCTGGTCCAGACGTCGCTGAATTTCGGCACCCTTCTTCTGGAGGATACCCAGCTCTGTATGGCCCATTCCGTACGCAGTTCCATCACCACCCAGAAGCAATGGATCGTGTCTCAGGTGCAGGCTGCCGTTGCGTTGGCAGGGGGCGCTAGCGAGGTAGCGGGCGACTATCCCGGCTGGTCCTATAACCCCCATTCCGTGGTGAAGGACACCATTCTGAAAGCCTACCAGGAGCTGTTCGGCCTGGAGGCAAAGGTGGATGCCGTCCATGCGGGTATTGAGTGCGGCCTGTTTGCCGACAGTATCGAAGGCCTGGACTGCGTGTCCATCGGCCCGGAGCTGGCCGACGTACATACCCCCAAGGAAAAGCTCAGCATCCCCTCCGTACAGCGTACCTATCAGCTGATGCAGGCGGTGCTGAAGGCCAGCGGGCCGGCATAAGCAGCATCAAAAGGAAAGCGTACGCGCTGCCTGTGGCAGCGCGTACGCTTTTTTGCTTGTTGGTTTGCGGACAACAGGGGACGCCGAGCGCAAATCGTTTGATTATGCCAGGCACCGCTGAGCGAATCGCGCCATCGGCCGGTTGACCTGTTTGGCGATCAGGCCTACGCAGAGGGCCGCGGCCACCGTCCCTTCCCGCACACCCTCCAGTCGCCCCACAAACAGGATGGACAACAGACTGGCGATGAGAACCAAGGTGACGTCAAAGCTAATTTTGACATTGCCGAATTTGAGCGGGAAGACACTGCAGATCGCCAGTACCATTCCCTCGCCGGCCAAGGTGACCACGTTGGCAGTCACCTCAAAGCTTACGCCGATTCCAACCAGCAGGATACCAATGATGCAGAACACCCATTGCGTGGCATAGCCGGAACACACAATCCCGTCGGTGATCCAGACACTGAGGTCTGTAAGCCGTCCGAACAGGATTGCCACCGGCAGCTGCATCAGTTGAATGGGCTGAAAGCGTTTGCGCAGCAACAGGATCTGCAGCAGGACCAGAAAGGCGTTCATTGCGGTGGTAGCGTTACCCACTGTGAGTGGAGTAAAACGGCTCAGTACAAAAGGCAGGCTGGAAATAGGAGAGGTGCCGAGACCGGCTTTGATCGAGAAGGCGACGCCGAAAGACATGATCAAAAGACCCAGGCACAACAGACAATAGCGGGCTGCAAGACTGCGTTTCATTGGACGGCCTCCTCTTCTGGCTGTACGGCGGTACACACCTTATTCAGCAGGGACAGAAGCTGGGCCTGTTCCTGCGGGGAGAGCAGGGCGGCAGCACGGGTATCTGCCTGGTGAAAGAGTTCCATCATCTGCCGGCCAAGCGCATCACCCCGGGGCGTAAGGGAGACGTAAAGGGAACGGCGGTCTCCATTCCGCTGCCGCCGGCGAACCAAGCCGTCCCGCTCCATCCGGGACAGGATGCTGCCTACTGTGGCCGGTTCAATTTCACAGCTGGAGGCAATGGCCTTCTGGTTGACCTCTCCATTTTGAATCAGGCACTCCAGTATTTTTGGTTGGCCCGGCGAAAGGCCAAGGGTAGATGCCTGGGCCATCAGCCACCGATTCAGATTGGTGTAGGCTTTCATCAACAGATAATGCAGCGTTTCCATCGGGATACCTCCGGCTCAGATCATTATAATAAGTATACTTATTGTATCTATGCTTATTATAATGCAAAATCTGAAAAGCGCAAATACTATTTATAAAAGCGGTCATGTTTCTGCGACAGTGGAGGCTGGCCGGTGTGGGTCGTTCAACAACAACGAGACCCGGCGCTGACAGCCGCCAGGTCTCGTTGTTAGCTGTGCTGGAGGAAAAACTACGTCAGGGGGATGACCCAGTCCAACTCCACCCACTGGCTCACCAGTCCCTCGTCCATATCGTCATAGGCATAGTAGATTTTCTGGATGCGCACAGCGGTAATAGGCCCTGTGTCCTGCGTGAGCAGGATCTCCTGGGGATACCCTGCCATATCGCCTGAACGGCGGGGGACGCCCTGATAACAGGCGCCGTCGGCGCCGATGAACTGAACCCCATACACGGCCTCCGCCCGCAGATCCACCAGTGACTTCCACCACTCCGCTTCGTGGGACATGGCGCCGTAGAGGGAGAGGCTGCGGCCGTCTTTGGATACCAGGGCTGTGACAAGGACTTCTCCCACCTCTCGTTCACTGCTGACGACCTCTATGGTTTCCGGCGGGGCCAGCCGCAGCTCCACTTCCTGCGCGGCGTCGGTAAGATAGTCCTCCACCGACAGTGTACAACAGCCGGAGTCCGCGTCCTTCAGCTCAAAGGTAAAGACGGCCTGGGCATAAGACTGATAGCCCTGCTCCAGGTAGCGCAGTCCCAGATACGGATGCTCCGAAAGGGGAGAAAAGGGGATGCGTTTTCGTTCCAGGGCGGTGTATTGCCCATAGGGGTAGGAGCCGTTGTTGGACAGATCGGTAAAAGGATTTTGTCCGGACAGGGTGTTCCCGTTTTGCTGCGCGGTAACTTTGACATACAGATTCTGATAGGTGGACTCGTTCAGACGCTCCTCCGACTTGGACACCACCTCCAGAGGGACAAATAAGATGCCATCCCGGGCATAGGCGCCTGAAATGAGGTAAGTGCGTCCGCTCAGGGAGAACTCCACTTCTTTGCTTTGGATCAGCATATTCTGCCGGGCTTCCATTGCGCCTACGCCGGAGAAATAGTCCACGATTCGTTTCACCCCCGCTGCCAGGGCCTGATAGTTGGCCAGGCACAGAATCAGGGCCAGGCAGGCCGCCGCCGTCCCAAGCCGCATCCAGGGGATGCGCCGCGCCGCGGAGAAGGCCATGGCCTCCTCCGTCAGGTCCATAAGGTCCTCCTCTTCCAGCAGTTCGTCCCAATGGTAGGCTTTCATTTGGTGTCCTCCTTTCCGTCCCAGCCCAGCCCCTGTTGGGCCAGCAGATGTTTCAACTTCTTGCGCAGGCGGGCCACCCGGGCATCCACCCCGTTGGGGGACAACCCCAAACTCTGCCCGATCCGGGCGGATGACCACTGATAGAGGAAACGCAGGGTAAAAAGCCGCCGCTCCTCCGGCCCCAGGGCCTCCAGAGCCCGACGGAGGCCGTCCCGGAGGGCGGAGCGTTCCGCGTGATCCTCCGCCCATAGGACGCCTTCATGCGCCTCCAGAGGGTCCTCACGCCGGGCGGCCAGCCTGCGGCGGCGGTCCCTGGCCCGGCTGCGGACCAGTACGCAGAGGTAGGTTTTTTCGCTGCCTCGGGCCGGGTCCCACCTTTGGCGGCCCTCCACATAGGCCCATACAGCGTCCTGGACACACTCCTCGGCCTCCTCCGGGTGTCCGGGCAGCAGGGCGTCCGCTATCGTATCCAGCAACTTGCCGTATTGTGTCAGTATCCGTTGCGCCTCCAGGTCCCGGTGCATAGCGGCATCCATACCTCTCCCCCCTTTCATCCAACAGTACGACGTACAGGCGGAATACCTGACGGTGTTCCGCTCCATTTTATCAAAAAAAGCCCCTGGACGGGGGAAAACCCGTTCAGGGGCTGAATAGAGTTGGATCGGATCAGGCCTGGTCCACCACCTGGCCGGTGAGGACGCTCTTGGCCTCCACGGTCAGTTCGCCATTGACGCAGTCCACGGTGAGGGTATCGCCGGGTTCCACCTGGTCGGCGATGATCTTCCGACTGATGAGGGTTTCCACCCCGTGCTGCACAAAGCGGCGCAGGGGACGGGCGCCAAAGGCTGGATCGTAGGCGCTGTCGATGATGAACCGCTTGGCTTCCTCCGTGAGGACCACCTTCAGCTGCTTCTCACTGAGGCGATGGTTGAGTTCATTGACCAGCAGGTCAATGATGTAGGTGATGTTGTCCTTGGTGAGGGGCTTATAGAACACGATCTCGTCCAGACGGTTGAGGAACTCCGGGCGGAAGGAGTGGCGCAGCAGATCCTGCACCGCACTCTTGGCTTCCTGGGTGATCTCGCCGTTCTGGTCGATGCCGTCCAGCAGGTACTGGGAGCCCAGGTTGGAGGTGAGGATGATGATGGTGTTCTTGAAGTCCACGGTGCGGCCCTGGCTGTCGGTGATCCGGCCATCGTCCAGTACCTGGAGCAGAATGTTGAACACGTCGGGGTGGGCCTTCTCCACCTCGTCAAAGAGGATGACGGAATAGGGGTGGCGGCGGACGGCCTCGGTGAGCTGGCCGCCCTCCTCATAGCCCACATATCCCGGAGGCGCGCCGATGAGGCGGGAGACGGAGAACTTCTCCATATACTCGCTCATGTCGATACGCACCATGTTCTTCTCGGAGTCAAACAGGGCCTCGGCCAAAGTCTTGGCCAGCTCGGTCTTGCCTACGCCGGTGGGGCCCAGGAACAGGAAGGAGCCGATGGGCCGGTCGGGGTCGGCGATGCCGGCCCGGCTGCGCAGGATGGCCTCGCTCACCAGGCGCACGGCCTCGTCCTGGCCCACCACCCGCTGGTGGAGGATGTCCTCCAGGTGGAGCAGCTTCTCCCGTTCGCCCTCCATCAGCTTGGCCACCGGGATGCCGGTCCAGCGTTCAATGATGCGGGCAATCTCCTCCTCGGTGACCTTATCCCGCAGCAGGGAACGGGCCTTGCCCTCGTTGGCGATGGCCTCCTCCGCCTCCAGCTGACGGCGCAGCTCGGGGATGCGGCCGTACTGCAGCTCGGCAGCCTTATTCAGGTCGTACTGCCGCTGGGCCTTCTCCAGCTCGGCATTGGCAGCCTCCAGGTCCTCCCGCAGCTTCTGTACCTTGCCGATGGCGTTTTTCTCGTTCTCCCACTGGGCGCGCTTGGCGTTGAACTCATCCCGCATCTCGGCCAGTTCCTTCTGGATCTCGGCCAGATGCTCGCGGGACAGGGCGTCGTCCTCCTTCTTGAGGGCGGCCTCCTCGATCTCATGCTGAATGATCTTCCGCTGGATGATGTCAAGCTCGGTGGGCATGGAGTCGATCTCGGTGCGGATCATGGCGCAGGCCTCGTCAATGAGGTCGATGGCCTTGTCGGGCAGGAACCGGTCGGTAATATAGCGGTTGGACAGGGTTGCGGCGGCAATGATGGCGCCGTCCTGGATCTTCACCCCGTGGAACACCTCGTAGCGTTCCTTCAGGCCGCGGAGGATGGCGATGGTGTCCTCCACCGTGGGCTCGTTGACCATTACCGGCTGGAACCGCCGCTCCAGGGCGGCGTCCTTCTCGATATACTGCCGGTACTCGTTGAGGGTGGTGGCGCCGATACAGTGCAGCTCGCCCCGGGCCAGCATGGGCTTTAAGAGGTTGCCGGCGTCCATAGCGCCCTCGGTCTTACCGGCCCCCACGATGGTGTGCAGCTCGTCAATGAAGAGGATGATACGGCCCTCGGACTTCTTCACCTCGTTGAGGACGGCCTTCAGCCGCTCCTCAAACTCGCCCCGGTACTTGGCGCCTGCGATGAGGGAACCCATGTCCAGGGCAAAGATGGTCTTGTCTTTCAGGGAACCGGGTACATCCCCCTTGACAATGCGTTGGGCCAGCCCCTCGGCGATGGCGGTCTTGCCCACGCCGGGCTCGCCGATGAGGACGGGGTTGTTCTTGCTCTTGCGGCTGAGGATGCGGATCACGTTGCGGATCTCGTCGTCCCGGCCGATGACCGGGTCCAGCTTGTTCTGCCGGGCCCGCTCCACCAGATCGGAGCCGTACTTCTTCAAGGCGTTGTAGGTCTCCTCCGGGTTGTCGGAGGTGACCCGCTGATTGCCCCGGACGGCGGTGAGGGCCTGAAGTACCCCTTCCTTGGTGATATTATAGGTACGGAAGAGTTCCTTCAGCTCCCGGTTGGCGGTGTCGATGAGGGAGAGCAGCAGATGCTCCACCGACACATACTCGTCCTTCATAGAGGAGGCGATGGACTCGGCGGTATTCAGACACTTGTCCACGTCCTGGGCCACATAGATCTTGCCCTGCTCCCGGCCGGAGCCGGAGACACGGGGCAGTTTTTCCACTTCCGCCTTGGTGGCGGCGGTGAAGGAGGGAACGGTAAGGCCCATGTTCCCCAGCAGCTGGGGGATGAGGCCGGACTCGTCGGTCAGCAGCGCCAGCAGCAGGTGAGGCTGCTCAATCTGCTGGTTGCCGTATTCAGTGGCCAGGCTCTGGGCGGTCTGCACCGCCTCCAGAGATTTCTGGGTGTATTTCTGTGCATTCATAAAAAACACTCCTTTCAAAGGGCAGCTTTTTGTTTGTACTCAGTATAGTCTCCTGCACACAAAAAATCATGAACGGAGTGTGAATTTTTAGCACTCAATAATTGAGAGTGCTAAAACCTTCGGGGAATGGAGTGATTGGATGGGATAGCCCCCTTTACGAGCGGGGAAAAAAGAGGTATAATGCCGTGGACTGTCTGAAGGAGGGGCGAGATGAAACGGACCAACGACTTGGGACATGACCCGGTGTTTCGCCTGGTGTGCAAACTGGCCATTCCCACCATGCTGGCCCAGCTGGTCAGCGTACTGTACAGCATTGTAGACCGTATCTATATCGGAAATATTCCTCAGATTGGGGACCTGGCTCTGGCGGGCGTGGGTGTGTGCGGCCCTATCGTCACGCTGCTCAGCTCCTTTGCCTCCCTGGTGGGGCTGGGCGGCTCTCCCATTCTGGCCATGCGGATGGGGGAGGGGAACCGGAAGGAGGCCAGCCGGGTGCTGTCCAACAGCTTTTTTATGCTGCTGGTGTTGTCGGTGGGACTGACGGGGCTGTTTCTGGCCATGAAAGGGCTTCTGCTCCAGTGGTTTGGCGCCAGCCAGGCTACCTTCGGCTACGCCGATACCTACCTGACCATCTATACCGCCGGTACCTTCTTTGCCCTGATGGCCACCGGCATGAACAGCTTTTTGATTGCGCAGGGCTTTTCCGGCCTGGGTATGGCCACCGTCATGCTGGGGGCCGTCCTCAATATCGTGCTGGACCCTGTCTTTATCTTTGTTTTAAAGCTGGATGTGGCGGGGGCGGCCCTGGCCACGGTGATCTCCCAGATGGCATCCTGCGCCTTTGTACTCTGCTCTCTGCTGCGGAAAAAGATGCCGGTGCGTCTGCGGTGGGGTGGATTTGACCGGAAGATCATGCTGCGGATTGTCACCTTCGGCCTGTCGCCCTTCCTCATCATCGCCACCGACAGCGTGCTGCTCATCGTACTCAATACCGTACTCCAGCGTTACGGCGGCCCGGAACTGGGCGATACGCTGGTGACCTGTGCCACCATTGTCCAGAGCTATCTGCTCCTCATCACCATGCCCATGGGCGGACTGACCCTGGGCACGCAGCCGGTGATCAGCTTCAATTACGGCGCGGGCAACGCCCAGCGG
The DNA here is from genome assembly GCF_944383115.1 of uncultured Flavonifractor sp. Taxonomy (GTDB): domain Bacteria; phylum Bacillota; class Clostridia; order Oscillospirales; family Oscillospiraceae; genus Flavonifractor. Next base: position 24,189 of record NZ_CALWOJ010000008.1, read on the forward strand.
ATCAAGCGGGCCATGAAGTCCATCGTGGGGCTGTGCCTTACCTTCTGCGGCCTGATGACGGTGGTGACCTATACCCTCTCCCCGGTATTTGTCCGGCTGTTCACCCAGAATCCGGAGCTGATTGACCGGTCGGTGGGGTATATCAAAGTGTTCACCGCCATGATCCTGCCCCTGGCTGTCCAGTACCCGCTGGTGGACGAGACCACCGCCCTGGGCCATGTGCGGCTGGCGCTGTTTTGCTCCCTGTTCCGCAAGAGCGTGTTTCTGGCCTGCCTGCTGCTGCTGCCCGCCCTGGTGTCGGCGGAAGCCACCTTCCTGTCCGAGCCCATTGCCGACGCCGTGGCGGCCACCGTTACCACCATCCTGTTCCTTCGTTTCTTCCCACGTATTTTGGCCGAGCGAAGCGGAACACCTGCTGCACAATAAGAAAAGTCCGCCGCGAAGAAGTTCTTCGCGGCGGACTTTTTTCATGTAAGCAGGGATCAATGCTCCTTGCGCTGGCACTTCTTGGGGGTCACGCAGGTACCCTCGGCAATGGCCACCACAATGGGCTCATCCAGGAAATCAGCGGCGGAGTCGCTGATGTCGGGGCGGGGAATGGCCACCTTGCGGGCCTCAAACTTCATCTTGCGGGAGGTATTGCCGATGTGAGTGATCTCACCATAGGCCTCGATAAAGTCGCCGGCATAGACGGGAGCCTTGAACTCAATGTTGTTGTAAGCGCAGAACAGGCCCTCGTCGCCGTCGCACTGGATCAGCAGCTCGGTGGCTACGTCGCCGAACAGATGCACCATATGAGCGCCATCCACCAGGTTTCCGCCGTAGTGAGCGTCCTTCGCAGACATCCGCAGGCGGATCATCGAGGTGTACTTTTTCTCTTCCATGTCGATTCCACTCCTTATTCATATTTGTGAAAAGAGAACAAAAGGGACAGGACAACTGGTAATATTGTACGTCTCTTTTGAAACCTTGTCAACAGTTGAAATTAAGAGTATAGTTTTTTGTTGCATTAGCGAAACAAAGCGACGGTCAGGATTTCAGCAGCGCCTCACCGGCGGTATAGATATCCCCCGCCCCCACAGTGAGGATCAGGTCGCCGGGCCGGGCCAGCTCCTTCAGCTGGGCGGTCACGTCGGCCAGGGTAGGGCAGTAGATGCTGCCGGGGATCTGGTCGGCCAGATCCTGGGAGGAGATGCCGATCTCGTTGGTTTCCCGGGCGGCGTAGATCTCGGCCAGCAGGGTGATATCGGGCTGACGCAGGACCTTGACAAAGTCGTCGAAAAGGGCCTTGGTGCGGGTATAGGTGTGGGGCTGAAAGGCGCAGATGATCCGCTCGTACCCAAGCGTGCGGGCGGCGGCCAGCAGGGCCTGCAGTTCGCCGGGGTGGTGGGCGTAGTCGTCAAAGACCTCGGCGCCGTGGTAGGTGCCCTTGTGTTCAAACCGGCGGCCGGCCCCCCGGAAGGCGCCCAGTCCCTCGCTCACCGCCTCGGGTGATACCGCCAGGGCAATGGCGGCGGCAGCGGCAGCCAGGGCGTTTTTCACGTTGTGTTCTCCGGGGACGTGCAGCCCCACCCGGGTAAAGACCTGGCCCCGGTAGATGATATCGAAGACAGGCAGGCCCCGGTTCCAGGTCAGATTGGCGGCGTGGACGTCGCCCGTCTCCAGACCAAAGGTGAGGACGGGGCGGGTCTCGCCCTCCAGGGTGTGCATGGTATTGGCGTCGTCAGCGTTGGCTACGATGAGGCCGTTTTCCGGTACCCGGTCGGCGAAGGCGCGGAAGGAGTGTTCCACGTCCTCCAGATCCTTGAAGAAGTCCAGGTGGTCGGCCTCAATATTCAGGATGACAGCCACGGTAGGGAAGAAGGAGAGAAAGGAGTTGCAATACTCGCAGCTCTCCAGAATGATGGTGTCCCCGTGTCCCACCCGGTAGCCGGAACCCAGCAGGGGCAGGGTACCCCCGATCATGACGGTGGGGTCCATCTGGGCGGCCATGATGATATGGGTACACATGGAGGTGGTGGTGGTCTTGCCGTGGGTACCCGAGATGCACAGGGCGTTTTTGTAGCCCCGCATGATGGACCCCCAGGCCTGGGCCCGCTCAAAGACGGGGATACCCGCCTCATGAGCCCGAGCGATCTCCGGATTGTCGTCGTGGACGGCGGCGGTACGAATCACCAGGTCGGCGCCCGCCACATTCTCCGCCCGGTGGCCAATGGCCACGGGAATACCCAGGGCGCGCAGATGCTCCACCGTGGCGCTGTCGTTCATATCAGAACCGGTGATCTCCACACCCATCTTGTGGAGGACCTCCGCCAGAGGAGACATGGAGACGCCGCCGATGCCGATCAGATGGGCCTTTCGGCCGGGCGTCAGATAGTCGTGAATGTTGGGAATTGACATGGGTTTACACACCCTTTGCTTCAGATTATAATAGTAGCATCATAATTATAAAGCATTATAGGCAAATAGCAAGGGAAAGATACCGGGGAGGCGGAGAAAATGGAAGAAAGGCCCATTCCGGCGGGGGTGGCCCGCTGCCTGGAGACCCTGCGCCGGGCGGGCCACGGCGCCTACCCGGTGGGAGGTTGTGTCCGGGACCTGCTGCTGGGCCGGACGCCGGGAGACTACGACGTATGTACCTCCGCCCGCCCGGAACAGGTGACCGCCCTGTTTGCACGCACCGTTCCCACAGGCATCAAGCACGGCACCGTCACCGTCCTGACGGAGGACGGGCCTGTGGAGGTGACCACCTTCCGTCGGGAGGGAGGCTATGCCGACGGACGCCACCCCGACGGGGTGGCCTTTGACGTGGGCCTCACCGAGGATCTGGCCCGGCGCGACTTCACCGTCAACGCTATGGCCCTGGGGGAGGAGGGGGAGGTGATCGACCCCTTCGGCGGTCAGGCCGATTTGGAGGAGGGGCTGATCCGCTGTGTGGGCGACCCGGACCGGCGGTTTGGGGAGGACGCCCTGCGGATGCTTCGGGCGGTGCGCTTTGCCGCCCAGCTGGGGTTTGCCATCCATCCGGAGACCGAGGAGGCCATCCGACGTAACGCCCCTCGGGTGGCCCTGGTGTCGGGGGAGCGGATCAAGGTTGAGATGGAAAAGACCCTGCTTTCCCCACGTCCGGAGCGGGCGGGCGATCTGCTCCGCTGGGGCCTGCTGGCCCACCTGTGGCCGGAGCGGAACTGTCCCGATCTGACAGGCCTGAGAGACCTGCCGCCTCTGCCCATCCCCCGGTGGCGGGGATTCTGTACCGCCACCGGCTTTCCCATCGAATGTCTGCCGGTGGAGCGCACCCTGCGCCGCGGCGTCCGCCACCCGGAGGAGGAAGTTCTGCATCGCCTGGCCCTGTCCGGCGGGGAACTGGCCGCCCTGGGCCTGGAAGGCAGGGAGATCGGCACGGCCCAGCGGAAGCTGGCCCTCCATGTGCTGGATCACCCGGAGGACAACCGGCGGGAAAGGCTGCTGGAAGTGTTGACAAAATTAGACTAGATGGTTTTCGTATTTGGCATGTTGTACAAAATAACGGCATAGAATTTAAGCGCATAGCCGAAATTGGAGTCTTTGACAAAAAGATGCTTGAAAATGGAAGCGGGAAGGAGTAAGATTCAGTTACGGGAAGCTGGAAACGTTTCCATGAAACGTTTCCAGCGGATACATGAAACCATTCTGACAGGAGGAACTTAGAATGAAGAAACGTCTGTTTGCGCTTGCTTTGACCGGCGTTATGACGGTCGGCCTGCTGGCCGGCTGCGGCGGCGGCGACACCACTCCCTCCGGCGGCTCTTCTCCCAGCGGCAACGGTGACGCCACCGGCGGCAAGGTCTACTATCTGAACTTCAAGCCCGAGCAGGACGCTCAGTGGCAGGAGCTGGCCGAGCTGTACACCCAGGAGACCGGCGTGGAGGTCACCGTGCTGACCGCCGCCTCTGGCAACTACGAGACCACTCTGAAGTCCGAGATGGCCAAGACCGACGCTCCCACCCTCTTCCAGGTCAACGGCCCTGTGGGTCTGGCCGCCTGGAAGGACTACTGCTATGACCTGACCGGCTCCAAGGTGGCCGGTGAGCTGTCCAGCGACGAGTTCGCGCTGATGGACGGGGACAAGATGGCGGGCATTGGCTACGTCATCGAGACCTACGGCATCATCTACAACAAGGCCCTGCTGGAGCAGGCCGGCTACACCGCCGACGACATCAAGAGCTTTGACGACCTGAAGAAGGTGGCCGAGGACATCACCGCCCGCAAGGACGAGCTGGGCTTCTCCGCCTTCACCTCCGCCGGTATGGACGGCTCCTCCGACTGGCGTTTCAAGACCCACCTGGCCAACCTGCCCATCTACTATGAGTACAAGGCCGACGGCATCGACAATACCGACGCCATCAAGGGTACCTACCTGGACAACTACCGCCAGATCTGGGATCTGTACATCAACAACGCCACCTGTGAGCCCGCGCTGCTCTCCACCAAGACCGGCGACGACGCCGTGGCCGAGTTCGTGACCGGTCAGGCTGTGTTCTATCAGAACGGCACCTGGGCTTACAACGACGTGGCCGAGCTGGGCGATGACAACCTGGGTATGCTGCCCATCTACATCGGCGTAGAGGGCGAGGATAAGCAGGGCCTGTGTACCGGTACCGAGAACTACTGGTGCGTCAACGCCAAGGCTTCCGAGGCCGACATCCAGGCCACCCTGGACTTCATGTACTGGTGCGTTTCCTCTGAGACCGGCACCAAGGCCATGTGCGGCGGCGAAGGCGCCATGCCTTCCGGCCAGGCCGGCATGGGCTTCGTGATCCCCTTCAAGGGCAACCTGGAGTCCACCAACCCCCTGGTGAACATCGGCAACCAGTATGTGGCCGACGGCTATGAGTCCGTGTCCTGGAACTTCTCCACCATGCCCTCCGAGGAGTGGAAGAACGGCGTGGGTTCCGCCCTCACCGCTTACGCTGCCGACCAGACCGACGAAAAGTGGGACGCCGTGGTGTCCGCCTTTGTGGACGGCTGGGCCTCCGAGGCTGCCGCCGTCAACGGCTGAGTCTCAGGCATCCATATCAACTGCTGAACAGGCAGCGGGCGGGCGTTCTGCCCGCCCGCTGCCTCTGCCTTTTTGAGCAACGAGAGAGGAGGTCGATCCTTTGGAAAAGGCAATCAAGCGGTATTTTCCCATCTTCCTGCTGCCCACCCTGATCGCATTCACCATCGGCTTTATCGTACCCTTTATCATGGGTATCTGGCTGTCCTTCTGTGAGTTTACCACCGTCACCGACGCCACTTTTGTGGGCCTGAGCAACTACATCAAGGCCTTCCAGGACCCCATATTCCTCCACTCCTTCTGGTATACCGCCCTCTTTGCGGTGGTCTCCCTGGTGGTCATCAATGTGATCGCCTTCGCCATCGCCCTGGCCCTCACCCAGAAGCTGCGGGGTACCAATATCTTCCGTACCGTGTTCTTTATGCCCAACCTGATTGGCGGCATCGTGCTGGGGTATATCTGGCAGCTGATCTTCAACGGCCTGCTGGCTCCTATGGCCACCGCCCTCAACCTCAACGAGTGGTACGGCTTTTGGGGCCTCATTATCCTGGTGGCCTGGCAGCAGATCGGCTATATGATGATCATCTACATTGCCGGCCTCCAGTCCATCCCCGGCGACGTGATGGAGGCCGCCGCCATTGACGGCGCCAGCGGTCCCCAGCGGCTCTTCAAGGTCACCATCCCCATGATGATGCCCTCCATCACCATCTGCACCTTCCTGTCGGTGGTCAATGGCTTCAAGCTCTTTGATCAGAACCTGTCCCTCACCGCCGGCGAGCCCTCCAAGATGTCCGAGATGCTGGCTCTGAACATCTACAACACCTTCTACGGCCGCACCGGCTGGGAGGGCGTGGGCCAGGCCAAGGCTGTGGTCTTCTTCATCCTGGTGGTGGCCATTGGCCTGATCCAGCTGAAAGCCACCCGCTCCAAGGAGGTGCAGCAGTAATGAAACGGAAACAACGAATGAATCGGCTGGGCACCGGCCTGTTCACCTTCATCAGTATCTTTTATGTGCTGCCTGTTGTGGTGGTACTCTTCAACTCTTTCAAAAAGAAGTCCTACATCAACCTGGAACCCTTCAAGCTGCCCAACGAGACCACCTTTACCGGTCTGGACAACTACGCCACCGCCATCAACCAGTATGACTTCCTGAAAGCGGTGGGATGGACGGTGTTCATCACCGTGGGCTCGGTGATCGTCATCCTGCTCTGCACCTCCATGTGCGCCTGGTTCATCACCCGGGTGCGGACCCGGGTCACCAGGGCCATCTACATCCTGTGTGTGTTCTCTATGGTGGTTCCCTTCCAGATGGTCATGTTCACCCTGTCCCTGGTCACCGACCGGCTGGGCCTGGGCACCCCCTGGGGCCTCATCATCATCTACCTGGGCTTTGGCGCAGGACTGGCGGTGTTCATGTTCTGCGGCTTTGTCAAGTCCATCCCCATTGAGATCGAAGAGGCCGCCATGATCGACGGCTGCTCGCCCATCCGCACCTTCTTCTCGGTGGTGCTGCCCATCATGAAGCCCACTTATATTTCCGTAGGCATCCTGGAGACCATGTGGATCTGGAACGACTTCCTGCTGCCCTACCTGACCCTGGATATCAAGAAGTACAAGACCATCTCCATTGTCATCCAGTACATGAAGGGCTCCTACGGACGGGTGGACATGGGCGCCATCATGGCCGCCCTCATCATGGCGGTGATCCCGGTGGTTATCTTCTATCTGTCCTGCCAGAAGCACATCATCAAGGGCGTGGCCGCCGGCGCGGTCAAGGGGTAATACAGACGCTGAGGGACAAGAGGTGAGTTCCTGTGACCATCAAAGATATCGCCAAGCTGTCTGGCTATGCGGTGGGTACCGTGTCCCGGGTACTCAACGACCGGCCGGATGTGTCTGAGGAGGCCCGCGCCAAGGTGCTGGCAGTGGTGGAAGCCCACCATTTTACCCGCAACAGCAATGCCAAGCACCTGAAGCAGCAAGTCAGCAGCGGGGTGGCCCTCATCGTCAAGGGCACCCAGAATATGCTCTTTGCCGATTTGGTGGAGCGTATCCAGACCCGTATCCGGGACAGTGGATACCCCAGCTTGATCTACTACATCGATGAGGATGACGATGAGATCGATCAGGCCATCCGGGTGTGCCGGGAGCGGCGGCCTTTGGGCATCCTCTTCCTGGGCAGCAACCTGAGCCTGTTCCAGGCGGGCTTTGCCCGCATCACCATCCCCTGCGTACTGGTGACCAACTCGGCGGCGGGGCTGGACCAGCCCAATCTGTCCAGCGTATCCACCGACGACACCGACGGCGCCTGCCAGGCGGTGGAGCGGCTGATGGATCTGGGCCACCGCAATATCGGTATTCTGGGCGGCCGGGCGGAGCAGTCCAACGCCGCCCAGGCCCGTCTGGAGGGTGTCCGTCAGGCCTTTGCCCGGCGGGGGCTGCCCCTGGACGAGGGACTCCAGTGCGAGACCGCCCGCTTCGATCTGTCGGGGGGCTACGCCGCGATGGAGCGGCTGCTGGACAAGCTGCCCGGCATGACGGCTGTGTTCGCCATGTCCGACGTGCAGGCCCTGGGGGCCATGCGGGCCCTCCATGACCGGGGGCTGCGGGTGCCGGAGGATATCTCCATATTGGGCTATGACGGCATCGAGCTGGGCCGGTACGCGGTGCCCCGGCTTACCACCGTCCGCCAGGACGCCCAGCGGCTGGCGGAGCGGAGCGTGGATCTGTTGATCCACCAGATCCAGGACGGCGCGCAGTCCGTCCACGAATTGCTTCCCTATACCTTCCTGGATGGGGAGAGCGTGAAGGAAAGGACGTGAAGCGATGCGGACGGGCGGCATTCTGATGCACATCACCTCCCTGCCCTCCCCATACGGCGTGGGCACGATGGGCGCCTGCGCCCGGCGGTTTGTGGAGTTTCTCCAGGCGGCCGGCCAGTCCTATTGGCAGATCCTGCCCATCTGCCCCACCAGCTACGGGGATTCCCCCTATCAGAGCTATTCCACCTTTGCGGGCAATCCCTACCTCATCGATCTGGACGATCTGGCGGCCGACGGCCTGCTGGAGCGGTCAGACTATGAGGGACTGGACTGGGGGAGCGATCCCCAGCGGGTGGATTACGGGAAGCTCTATCAAAATCGCTATCCGGTGCTGCGGAAGGCGTGCAAGGCGCTGCTGGCCGCGCCCACGGCGGATTACTGGACCTTCTGTGAGGAAAACTCTTTCTGGCTGGAGGACTACGCCCTCTTTATGGCCATGAAGGAGGCCAACGGGGGAGAACCCTGGACTGATTGGGAGCAGGCCGTCCAGGACAGGGATGTGGTGGCCCTCAACCGGGTGCGCCGGGCTCTGGCCGCCGACCTGGCTTTCTGGCGGGGGGTGCAGTACCTCTTTTTCCGCCAATGGCGGGCGCTGAAGGACTATGCCAACCGGCGTGGTATCCGCATCATCGGCGACCTGCCCATCTACGTCTCCGCCGACAGCGTGGATGTGTGGGCCCATCCGGAGCAGTTCCAGCTGGACGAGCATCGGCGGCCCACCGAGGTGGCGGGCTGTCCGCCAGACGGCTTTTCCGCCGACGGCCAGCTGTGGGGCAACCCTCTCTTTGACTGGGACTATATGGAGCGGGACGGCTTTGCCTGGTGGGTACGCCGCATCGCCTATCAGTTTGAGATCTACGACGTGCTGCGCATCGACCATTTCCGGGGCTTTGACGCCTACTACGCCATCCCCTATGGGGAGTCCACCGCCCAGAACGGGCGCTGGAGGCCGGGGCCTGGGATCAAGCTCTTCCGGGCTGTGGAGGGTGCGCTGGGGAAAAAGGAGATCATCGCGGAGGACCTGGGCTTCCTTACGCCGTCGGTCCACCAGCTTCGGGACGAGACCGGATTCCCCGGCATGAAGGTACTCCAGTTTGCCTTTGACAGCCGGGATGGGGAGGGGCCGGCCTATCTGCCCCACAATTACCCCGCCAACTGCGTGGTCTATGTGGGTACCCACGACAACGAGCCCGCTATGGGCTGGCTGGCCACCGCACGGCCGGAGGATGTGGCCTATGCCAGGGAGTATCTCCAGCTGAATGGCCAGGAAGGGGAGAACTGGGGCATGATGCGGGCGGCCTGGGCCAGCGTGGGCCGCTGCGCTGTGGTGCAGATCCAGGACGTGCTGGGCCTGGGTTCGGAATCCCGAATGAATACCCCATCCACTCTGGGCTGCAACTGGACCTGGCGGGTGACGGAGGGCTTTGACAGCCCGGAGCTGGCGGCCAAACTCCACCGACAGATGGAACTGTACGGGCGGCTGCCCAAAACAAAATAAAAGCAAGAAAAAAGTGCGCGTCAGCGCACTTTTTTCTTGCTTGTTTCCTATTACAGCATGGCATACAGCAGCTTGGCCACCTCGCCCCGGGTGATGGAGTCGGAGGGGCGGATCAGATTGTTGTTGCCGCTGACCACGCCCTGGGTCACCAGGATCTGTGTGTAGGAGAGGGCCCAGGAGGGGACCTGACCGGCATCGTCAAAGGTCAGGTCATTGGCGGTGAAGCCCCTGGCCTGGGTGCGGCCCAGAATGGTCATAGCCTCTGCCCGGGTAATGGTGGACATGGGGTTGGCCAGCAGCTGGCCGCCGCTGGAAGCGCCCTGGAGGATCCCCAGGCTGTACATGGCCTTGATCTCATTGAGGGCCCAGGCGGGGATGGCGTCGGTGTCGGCGAAGGACAGTTCCACGTCGGCATACTGCTCCAGATCCAGGCCCATCCACCGGGCCGTCAGGGCGAAAAACTCCGCCCGGGAGATGTTCTTGTTGGGCTCATACTGGGGGGTAGCCCCGCCGGTACCCTGGGAGATGCCCTGATCGTACAGGAAGGTGGCGTAGGGTTCGGCCCAGTGGCCGGTCATGTCGCCAAAGGGACTGGTCCGGCTGGCGGAGGGCCCCACGTCGGCGGAGGCCCGGGCGAGGTTGCCGCTGGCGTCGCAGGCGGTGACCGTGACCCGATGGTAGCCGCTGTCGGCGGCGGGCAGGGTGGCGGTGAGGGTGCCGGACGCCTCGTTCCAGCTGCCGGTCAGAACCTTGCCGTCATAGGTGAGGGTGACGTTGCCCTGGGGAATGGTCTGGTCCAGGTCGTCCTTTACCGTGGCGGTGAGCTGGGTACCCTTTACCGAGACAGAGACGGTGGGGGCGGTATTGTCGGTGACCTGCTGATTGGCGGTGACCAGCTGATCCAGCCAGATGGAGCCAATCTGCCGCTCCGCGCCGCCGCCATAGATTATATCCAGGCTGGAGAGAGAGACGGCGCCGGTGGGCAGCTGGACCATCACATACTTCCAACCGGTAAAGTCCAGTGTGGTCAGAAGGAATTGCTGGGTCTGGCCCTCCTGGTCGGCAGCAGTGGCCATCAGAGTGTTGCCCGAGCCGTTGCCGTAGACCCACATGCCCAGCCAGCTCTCCCCGTCGGGAATGGCAAGGGTGGTGGTCAAGCTGGCCGAGCCGCTGGTGGCGTCGTAGGACAGCTTCACACTCTGCCTGCCGTTGTGTACGAAGTCCAGGCCGGTCTCCGCCTCAACGGTGGCAGTGTCGGTGTTCTGGAAGGCGGACAGGTCGCCCTCGCAGGTCTCCAGCGTCTTGACATGGCTGGCGATGGTCACAGGAATGGTGACGCTCTTGCCGCCGGCGGAGACGGTGAGTTTACCGCTGCCGCTCTCCTGGGAGGCGGTCAGTACGCCGTTGGCGTCCACCGTGCCCAGCGAAGCGTCCAGAGACCAGGTAAAGCAGGTGTCCTGGGCGGTGAGGGCCAGGGTGCGGTAGGCGGCGGAGGCCTTCAAGTCGATCTGCTGGCCGGGGTTCAGATTCAGCGAGGTAATCTTGGCGCCGGTGGACTCGTTGGAGATGGTAATGGTATCGGGGGTAGCCACAGTGGTCAAATAGGCGGTGCCGGTGTGTTCTCCGTCAGAGGCGGTGATCTGGAAGGAACCGCTCTGGCTGCCGGCGGTGAGCAGGCCGGTTTCATCGATGGTACCGCCGCCGTCGGACACCGACCAGGACACTTCGCCGCCCTCCGTGGTGTAATAGTTGGTGTCCAGTCCCACGGCGGAGAGCTGCATGGTGGCGCCGGAGAGCAGCATGGCGTCGGTGGGGGTCACATAGTAGCTGTCCAGCTCGCCGGTAGGCTGGAGATCCGTGGTGAGGAAAATAGCGGTGCTGTTGGACCGCTGAGCGCCGTCGGAGGGCCGGTTGATTACCTGCATTCCATCGGTGGTGGGATAGGTGGCGCCGATGGTGGTGGAGCCGCCGCCGTCCATCGCAATGGCCTCCACACAGCCCAGTTCAATGAGACGCTGGGCCGCCTGGGAGAGGGTACAGCCCACGCTGTAGCCGGACTGCTTGCCGTCCAGGGTGTAGAAGATCACGGTGCCGTCGGCTTTCACACCCACCGCCGTCCAGGCGGTGCGCTCGGTGGGCAGCCCGGAGGAGACCACCTTGCCGTCGGTAACGATCTTGTAGGTGCCGCCGATGGCCTGATCCACCGTGTTCCAGCGTTCGTCGGCGCTGGTAATGGACAGGGTGACGGTATCGCCGGGCTGGAGGGTCCGCAGACTGGCCAGAATGTCGGCGTTGTCCTTGGCGTTCATGGTGAGGACTGCCTTGCCGTCGGGAATGGGAATGCTGCCGGTGGACTCCAGTACCTGATCCACCGTATACTGGACCTCCCGCCCAATGGTGGGTTGGGTGGCATAGACCCCTGTGCCGTCCTCCACCGGGGTGAGGATCACATCCACGCCGGGATCGGTATTCTGGGTGGTGGAAGAGAAATCGGAGGTGAGCAGAGTAAGCCCGCCGCTGGTGTCGCTGGCGGTGAGTTTGCGGACCTTGTTGATGGCGCCGCTGAGCTTATAGGTGGCGCCGCCGAAGGTGACGTTGGTGGAGAGGGTGGGCTGACCGATGAAGCCGGTGCCGTCCTCGTTGAAGCCGATGGCCCAGGCGTTGTTGTAGTAGGGGGTGGCCCGCACCACGCCGTCGGTGACCAGCAGGCCCACGGTAGAGCCGGTGGACAGCACATACCAGTCCCCGTTGATGCCGGAGATTACCCGCTTTCCCTGACTTTCCAGGTTTTTCGCCATGCTGGACAGGGTGAGCTTGTCCAGTACCTTGTTGCCGTAGGCTACGGTGGGTACCACATTCTCATTGGGTGTGTATGAGATATAATACTCATGCCGCAGATCGGAGTATGTATCGCTCCAGAAAATGTTCTTGCCCAGGGTGGCGCCCTGAGACAGCGGGACCTGGCCGGTGTGCAGGTCCCAGCCCAGGGCGTACGAGGCCGATGCCGCGGTGACCGTCAGGGCCAGAGCCAGGCCGGCCGCGGCGCTCCGCCGGAAAAAATGCTTCATAGTTGTCCTCCTGTGGTCGGGTCAAAGGTTACAAAGGTTATGTTAACACAAACGCTCCCGCTTGTAAACCAGCGGGAGCGTTTGATCAAAAAACTTTATTCCGCTTCTGTGGGGCGGCCCTGCTTCAGTCGGGGAAGGGTCTTTTCCAAAGTGGCCTCCTCCTGGACGGTGAGCAGATCGCCAATGAGCTGGTTGGAGATGAGAAAACCCTTGGGGGTCAGATTCCAGCGCCGCTCGTGGCGCTCCGCCCAGCCGTGGCGCTCATAGTCCTCCAGCTTTTGCTCAATGGGGTCGAAGTCCAGGAAAAACTCCCGGCGGTATTCCCATTCCTCAATGCCCCGGGTGGTACGCAGGCGGAGCATCAGATATTCGCTGCCCCGTTCCCGGGCGGGGATCAGGTCGGAGGAGTCAATGACGGTGCCGCCCTCCAGAACGCCGGAGATATAACCCTCCAGATCCCGGACAAAGGAGTAACGCCGTCCGCCGAAATCGGAGTGGGCGCCGGGTCCGAAGCCGATATAGGGCCGGCCCATCCAGTATTTCAGGTTGTGGCGGGACTGGAAGCCGGAACGGGCAAAATTGGAGATCTCATACTGCCGGTAGCCCTCTTTTTCCAACCGCTCCACCGTCCACAGATACATGTCCGCCTGGGCATCGTCGTCGGGCAGCTTCTCCCCCCGGGACACCCGGTAGTCCAGGGGCGTACCCTCCTCCACCTTCAGGCCGTAGCAGCTCAGGTGTTCCGGCTTGAGGGAGAGTATCTGCTCCACCGTGTCCTGCCAGCCGGCCAACTCCTGGCCGGGCAGGCCGTAGATCAGGTCCAGGCTGAGATTCTGAAACTTTGCCTTGCGGGCCAGAGCCACTGCCTGGACGGCCTGCTGAAAGTCGTGGGGGCGATGGAGACTCTGCAATTCCCGGTCGCAGGCGGACTGCACCCCCAGGGAGAGCCGGTTGACCCCCGCCCGACGGAGGGCCTGGAGCATCTTCAGATCCACGCTGTCCGGATTGCACTCCACGGTGATCTCGGCATCCTTAGCCAGATCAAACCGCTTGCCAATGAGCCGCAGCAGTTCCCGCAGCCGCTTTTCCCCGTAAAAGCTGGGGGTGCCGCCCCCAAAGTATACGGTGTCGATTTGCCAGCCCCTGGTTTGAGGGGCGGTCTCCTTCATGTGGGCCAATAAGGCCTTCTGGTAATCGTCCATCCGCCCCTCCTGGCCGGCCAGGGAGTAAAAATCGCAGTAGTCACACTTGCTGCGGCAAAAGGGGATGTGGATATAGATGCCCAGTTTCTCTGCCATAAACGGCGCCTCGCTTCCTGGAAGGGTACAATATAAGGTGCGCATATGGTCCGCAAAACGGCCAATATATTAAAAGCTATTATACTACAAAAAACCCGGTTTGAAAAGCACAGACGGCCATGCTATACTGAAAAAAACAGGAAGGAGAGGGTATCGTGACCGGAAAAACCTGCCGCCGGCTGACATTGCGGGTGGAACCGGCGTGGGACGGGGAAAAGATCGACACCCTGCTGCGCCGGGAACTGGGCCTGTCGGGCACCGTCATCAAGCGGATCAAATGGCTGGAGGACGGTATCCTGCTGGACGGCGTCCGGGCCATCACCGGCCAGCGGGCGGCGGCAGGGCAGGTTCTCTCTGTCCGGGTGGACGATGGGGGGCAACCCGACACCGTATTTCCCACGCCGGGCAAGGTGGATGTGGTCTATGAGGACGACGACCTGCTGGTGGTCAACAAGGCCCCCGGCCTGCCGGTCCACCCCGGGCCGGGCAACGGCAGGGATACCCTGTGCAACTATATCGCTTATGATTACCAGCAGAAGGGGAAAACGGCGGGGATCCACCCGGTCCACCGGCTGGATAAAGGTACTTCGGGACTGCTGGTGGTGGCCAAGCATCCCCACGCCCAGGAGAAACTGAAAGGTCAGATGCACACCGGGGCCTTCCGGCGGATCTATCTGGCGGTGTGCGACGGGGTGCCGGAGCCGGAACAGGGCAGGGTGGAGGCCCCTATCGGGCGGGTACCCGCTTCCCTGATTATGCGGCAGGTGGACCCGTCCGGCCGGCCTGCGGCCACCCGCTACCGGGTGGTGGAGCGGGCAGGGGACCGGGCGCTGGTGGAGCTGGAACTGGAGACGGGCCGCACCCATCAGATCCGGGTCCATATGGCCCATCTGGGCTGTCCGCTCACCGGCGATTTCCTCTACGGCAGGGAGGACAGAACCCTCATTGCCCGGCCCGCTCTTCACTCCGCGGAGCTGTTTCTCACCCATCCCATCACCGGGGCACATCTCCACCTGACCTGCCCGCTGCCGGAGGATATGGCGGCGCTGCTGAGGTGATGGGCGGCGAACACTATGCAGAGGGGATATTGTAATGCCGATTTTTTATGCTACACTTGGTTCAGAAGTTCCGTCAGGGGCATATTGGCCCCAATTTTGCAAGGAAAGGAATGGATGAACATGAAGAAATGGATGGCAGCCCTGCTGGCAGTGGCGATGATGTGCGCTCTGGCCGCGTGCGGCGGCGGAGGGAGCGGTGAAACCACCCAGTCGCCCACTGGGAATGAGGTCGTAGAAAATTCTCCGTCCCCCGCAGTGGAACCCTCGGAGAGCCAGCCGGTGGAGGAGACCACCAAGCCGGCGGCGGAGTCCTTTGCTATTGGCGATACCATCACGCTGGACTTTGTGGAGATGACCTTCACTGAAACCGGGATCGCCGAGGATATCAGAACCTCCATCACCACCAACAACGGCGTACAGATTACCCGCACCACCGGCCCTGAGCCGGAGAGCGGCAAGCAGTTTGTGTACATCAAGGGTACCATCAAGAATCTGGCCACCGATGCCCTGCCGGTGTACGATTTCTTTGTGGGCAACTTTATGGTGGATCAGTATAACTTCGAGGTGGACGCCACCAATTGTGATGTCATTACCGCTGAGGGGGAGAGCCTCAGCAGTATCGACCCGCTGACCACCGGCTCCTTCACCCTCTATGCGGCCATCCCCAATGAACTGGTGGAGAGCCACAGCAGCAGCAGCTTCACCTTTGGCTTCTACGATCTGTTCGACAACGAGGAACTGGCCAGGAACCGGGCCTTTGAAGATGATCCCATCTCCCTGTGTCCCTATCAATATACCGTGGATCTGGGCGTGTAAAAATGGAAAGCGGGCCTGCTGTGCAACAACGATGCGCAGCAGGCCCGCTTTTTATCTCAGGAAAGACGGGCGAAGAGGTTGACCATCTCGATGGCGGACAGGGCGCAGTCGTAGCCCTTGTTGCCCGCCTTGGTGCCGGCCCGCTCGATGGCCTGCTCGATGGTGTCGGTGGTAAGTACCCCGAAGAGGACCGGTCTGCCGCTCTGCATGGAGGCCTGGGCCACCCCCTTGGATACCTCGGCGCATACATAGTCGTAGTGGGAGGTGGAACCCCGGATCACGGCGCCCAGACAGATCACCGCGTCATACCTGCCGCTCTGGGCCAGGCGGAGGGCGGCCACCGGGATCTCGAAGGCGCCGGGCACCCACGCTACGTCAATGTTTTCCGTGGGCACACCGTGGCGCACCAGGCCGTCCTCCACGCCGGAGAGCAGTTTGCTTACGATGAACTCGTTGAACCGGGATGCTACAATGGCGATATGCAGGCTTTCGCTGCCAATCAGTTTGCCTTCCAGAATATTCATGTCAAATACCTCCCTAAATCTTGTCGTCGTCGGTCACCTGCTCCAGCAGGTGACCCATTTTTTCACGCTTGGTCCACAGATAGAAATGGTCGTGTTTCTGAGGGGCAATCTCGATGGGTACCCGCTCTGTGATCTCCAGGCCGAAGCCGGACAGGCCGTAGATTTTGTCCGGATTATTAGTCAGCAGGCGCAGTTCCTTGACTCCCAAATCACGGAGGATCTGAGCCCCGATCCAATACTCCCGCAGATCGGGTGCAAAGCCCAGCTTGAGGTTGGCCTCCACCGTGTCGTAGCCCTGCTCCTGGAGGGTGTAGGTTTTCAGCTTGTTGATGAGACCGATGCCCCGGCCCTCCTGCCGCATATAAAGTACCACGCCCCGGCCCTCTTTCTCGATGCGCTCCATAGCGGCGGAGAGCTGCTGACCGCAGTCGCAGCGCTGGGAGCCGAACACGTCGCCGGTGAGGCATTCCGAGTGGACCCGGCACAGCACCCCTAAGCCGTCCCCGATGTCCCCCTTCACCAGGGCCACATGACTCTCGCCGGTGAGGTCGTTGGTGTAGCCGTAGATGGTGAAGTCGCCATACTTGGTGGGCATTTTGGCCGTGGCCTCCCGCACAACGTGCTTGTCGTGGAGGCGGCAGTAGTCCTGGAGATCCTGGATGGTGATGACTTTGAGGCCCCAGGCCTCGGCGTTTTCCAGCAGTTCGGTGGTGCGCATCATGGTGCCGTCCTCCCGCATGATCTCGCAGCACAGGCCGCACTCGGCAAGGCCTGCGTGGCGGCACAGATCCACCGTGGCCTCGGTGTGACCGTTGCGGGCCAGCACCCCGCCCCGGCGGGCCACCAGGGGAAACACATGGCCGGGCCGCCGAAACTCCTCCGGCCTGGCGTCGGGGGCGGCGCACCGGCGGCAGGTGAAGCCCCGCTCCTCAGCGGAGATGCCGGTGGTGGTATCCACATGGTCGATGGACACGGTGAAGGCGGTCTGATGGTTGTCGGTGTTCACCTTCACCATTTGTTCCAGCCCCAGCCGGGTGGCCACCGCCTCCGACATGGGGGTGCAGATGAGGCCCTTGGCATGGACCGCCATAAAGTTTACGTTTTCGGTGGTGGCAAACTGGGCGGCGCAGATCAGATCACCCTCGTTCTCACGGTCGGGGTCGTCGATGCACATGATGAGGTGTCCGGCCCGCAGCTCCTCCAGGGCCTCCTCAATGGTGGCAAATCCCATACTATGTATCCTCCTTTAAAATCCGTGTTGGGCCAGAAATTCCATGGTAATGCCGGAAGCCTTGGAAGTCTCCCGGCCCAGCAGTCTGGCCACATATTTGCCCAAAATATCGGTCTCCAGGTTGACGGTATCCCCCGCCTTCCGGTCCAGCAGGGTGGTGTGGCCCCCGGTGTGGGGGATGATGGAGACGGAGAAATCCCGGTCGGTGACGGCAGCCACCGTCAGACTGATGCCGTCAATGGCGATGGAGCCCTTCTCCACGATGCCGGAGAGTAGCTCCGGGGGGGCGGAGATGGTGACCCACACCGCGTTGCCCTCCCGCCGGAGGGAGGTTACCGTGCCGGTGCCGTCGATGTGGCCGGTGACGATGTGGCCCCCGAAACGGCCATCCGCAGCCATCGCCCGCTCCAGATTGACCTGAGAGCCGGGATGCAGCCCGCCCAGGCCGGTGCGCCGGAAGGTCTCGGGCATCACGTCGGCGGTAAAGCCGGTGGGGGAGAGGGCGGTCACCGTCAGGCACACCCCGTTCACCGCGATGGAGTCACCCAGCTTGGTACCTTCCAGCACCGTGTGGGCGGCCAGTTCCAGACTACCCGGCCCCACCCTGCGGATGGTGCCTAGTTCCTCAATGATCCCTGTGAACATGTTGTATCACCTCGTATTCCAGCAGCAGATCCTCCCCCATGGGGGTGCAGGTGGGAGGAGAGAGCCGCCAGCAGTCCTCCGGGCGGTCCACCCCCCGGCCCTCCACCGGGCTTTTGGCCTCCGCGCCGCCGAACAGCTTGGGGGCCAGGTAGCAATAGACCTTCTGCACCAGACCCTGCCGCAGCATGGACTCGTTGAGGCCGCCGCCCCCCTCCAGCAGTACGCCGTCAATCTCCCGTTTTCCCAGCTCCGCCATCAGGGCGGGCAGGTCCACTCTGCCGTCGGGGCCGGGCAGGTCCAGCACCGTGATCCCCAGGGCCTCCAGCGCCGTCCGTCTGTCCGGCGGGGGAGAGGCGCAGGCCACGATGGTGGGCACCTCCCTGGCGGTGCGGCACAGGTTGGAGGTAAGGGGGATGCGCAGCTGGGAGTCGCAGACAATCCGCACCGGATTGCGGCCGCCCGACCTCCGGCAGGTGAGCATGGGGTCGTCCTGGAGTACCGTGCCGATGCCCGCCAGGATACCCCGGTACTGGTGTCGCAGCGTGTGGACGTGAGCGCGGGCAATCTCGCCGGTGACCCACTGGGACAGACCGGTATGGCAGGCGATTTTGCCGTCGGCGGTCATGGCGTACTTCATGGCCACATAGGGGGTCTTGTGGGTGATGTAGTGGAAGAATACCGGGTTGAGGGCGTCGCATTCCCAGCGCATAAAGTCCTCCTCCACCTGGACTCCGGCCTGCCGCAGCAGGGCCGCCCCCTTGCCATGGACCAGGGGATTGGGGTCCCGGGAGCCGATAACCACCTTGGCGATACCTGCGTCCAGGATGGCCTGGGTGCAGGGCGGCTGACGGCCCTGGTGGCAGCAGGGTTCCAGTGTGACGTACAGGGTGGCCCCCGCCGGGTCCTCCGTGCAGGCGGCCAGCGCCTCCCGCTCGGCGTGGAGACCGCCGCAGCGACGGTGCCAGCCCTGGCCAATGACCCTGCCCTCCTTTACCAGCACCGCCCCCACCAGGGGATTGGGGCTGGTCCAGCCGGCGCCGCGTCTGGCTAATTGGATAGCCAGCGCCATATAGTCAGTGCCGTTCATTTTTGCTTGTCCCTCCTTTCTCGGGACGAAAAAAGCGCCCCGAAGCAACTTCGGGGCGCTGAGAAAGCAACTGCTGGGCAGGAAAACGATACCAAAAGAAAAGGGGTACGTTCATTCCCGCCGGCGTCTTCTTCCATCCAGACTTTAACTGTCGGTTTTGGAATTGCACCAAATCCTGCGCCTGCGCGCTCGCGGACTTTACCGCCGATCGGGAATTTCACCCTGCCCTGAAGACTGCATATGAACTTGTCGGCCTTATCATAGCACTGTGAAAAAGGGTTGTCAACTATTTATCCACGCTGGGGATCTCGGTGGTGTCCACCTCGTCCAGGTGATGCAGATAGTGCTTGGTTTCCCTGGCGATCACACCGGAGAGAAGGAGTACCGCGATCAGGTTGGGGATGGCCATGAGGGCGTTGAGGATGTCGGCGATGGTCCACACCAGATCCAGGGCCAGCACCGGGCCGATGACCACCACAGCCACAAAGAGGATCTTGTAGGGCAGGATGGCCTTCTTACCCCACAGATACTGGGCGCACCGCTCGCCGTAATAGGACCAGCCCAGAATGGTGGACCAGGCGAAGGTGATGATGCCGATCACCAGGATCACCGGCCCCAGAACGGGAATCTGGGCGAAGGCCAGGGTGGTCAGCTGGCCGCCGTCGGTGACGTGGATCATGTCGATATCGGGGTTTTTCATGATGGTGGATACAAGCACCAGGCCGGTCATGAGGCACACCACTACGGTGTCCCAGAAGGTGCCGGTGGCGGAGACCAGGGCCTGGCGCACCGGGTTGCGAGTCTGGGCGGCGGATGCCACCAGGGGGGCGGAACCCATACCGGACTCGTTGGAGAACAGGCCCCGGGCCACGCCGAAGCGCATGGCGATCATCAGGCCCTGGCCCACCAGACCGCCGGCCACCGCGCCGGGGGTAAAGGCCAGACGCACGATGGCCTCAATGGCGGGGAGGATGAAATCGTAGTTGAAGCCCAGAATGATGATGCAGCCCAGCACATAAAAGATGGCCATGAAGGGTACCAGCTTCTCGCACACGCTGGCGATGGATTTGATGCCGCCGATGATGACAATGGCGGTGAGCAGGCCGCCCACGATGCCGATGACAATGGGGGGGATAGGCACGGGAATATTGTTCTCAATTACTTCAGCAATGGCGTTGATCTGGGTGCCGCAGCCGATGCCGAAGGAGGCCAGAGCGGCCAGGGCGGCAAAGAGGACACCCAGCCACTTGAGGCCCAGCCCCCGCTCCAGGGCGTACATGGCGCCGCCCTGCATCTTGCCGTCGGGGGTGCGCACCCGGTACTTGACGGCGATGAGGGACTCGGCGTACTTGGTGGCGATGCCGAAGATACCGGCGATCCAGCACCAGAACACCGCGCCGGGGCCGCCCAGGAAGATGGCGGTGCCCACGCCGATGATGTTGCCGGTGCCGATGGTGGAGGCCAGGGCGGTGGTGAGAGCCTGGAACTGGCTCACGTCGCCGGGAGCGTCCGGGTCACGGGTCACCGACAGGCGGACGCCGGTGAAGGTCTTGCGCTGGATGAAACCGGTGCGTACCGTCATGAATAGGTGAGTACCCAGCAGCAGCACGATCATGGGAATGCCCCAGATAAAGTCGTCCAGCCAGTTGATGAAGGAAACAAACGCATCCATAGAAATCTCTCTTTTCTCTCTGATTCTCTCTTATTTGTTCTGTTCCAGCCACTTTTTCAGCTGTTCTGCCATAGCGGAGTTGCCGGTATCCTTTTTCTGCTCCTGCTGCTGGAGGTAGCGGCGCACGTCCCCCTTGCCGGCGGATTTACTCTCCCGCCGCTTCTTGAAATCGCTGAGCCGTTCCCGGTAGCCGCACACGCAGGCGAAGAGCTGTTTGTCCCCCTCGCCCCGCAGCTCCATCTTTTTGTGGCAGTTGGGGCAGCGGGCATTGGTGGTCTGGGTCACCGAGCGGCGGTAGCCGCACTCCCGGTCGGGACACACCAGCATCTTGCCCCGCTTGCCCTGGACGCTGAGCAGGAATTTGCCGCAGTCGGGACACTTTTCGCGGGTTACGTTGTCGTGGGTGTAGCTGGCCTGGCTGGCTTTCACCTCGGCCACCAGATGGGAGGCGTACTTCCGCATCTCGCCCACGAAGGCGTCCTCTTTTTCCCGGCCCTGGGCGATGTCCCCCAGCCGCTTCTCCCACTTGGCGGTGAGGGAGGCCGAGCGCAGGTCGGCGGGGGCCAGCCCCACCACCTGGACCCCCTTGGAGGTGGGTACCAGTTCCTTGCCCCGCCGCTCGATGTAGAAGGCGGAGAATAGCTTCTCAATGATGTCCGCCCGGGTGGCGGGGGTACCCAGGCCGCCGGTTTCCTCCAGAATCTTACTCTGGTCCCGGTCCTGTACCTGAGCGGCAGGGTGCTCCATCGCTGTCAGCAAGGTGGCTTCGGTATACCGCTTGGGCGGGGCCGTTTTGCCGGTGTTGGCCCTGGCCGACTGCACCGTCAGCCTGTCCCCCTGACGCAGATCGGGGAGGGTCTGCTCCCGCTCTCCCGTCTCGTCCTCCTCCTCGTCCTCCAGGGCAAAGGCGTGTCCGTAGGCCGCCTTCCAGCCCTGCTCCTTGACGATTTTCCCACGGGCGAGGAAGGTCTCGCCGTCGATGGTCAGCCGGAGAGAGACCTCCTCATACTCGAAGGGAGGCAGCAGCACCGCCAGGAACCGGCGGGCCACCAGATCGAAGATGTTGCGCTCCGGGCCGGACAGCCGCCACAGATCCACCTGCTCCTCGGTGGGGATGATGGCGTGGTGGTCGCTCACCTTGGCGTTGTTCACCAGAAACCGGGTCTGGAGCGGGCGGCGGGTCATGATCTGCCGGGCCAGGGGGGCGTACTCGTCGATCATAACGCTGCGCAGCCGCTCGGGCAGGGTGGGCACCACGTCGTCGGAGATGTAGCGGGAGTCGGTGCGGGGATAGGTGAGGATCTTGTGAACCTCATAGAGGTTCTGCATGATGGACAGGGTCTCCTTGGCGGAGTAGGCGTATTTCTTGTTGGCGTCCCGCTGCAATTCGGTCAGGTCGTAGGCCGCCGGAGGGGGCGTCTGCTTCCAGGTGCGCTTTACTTCGGAGAGGAGGGCCGGCTTCCCGTTCATACGGGCGGCCAGAGCCTCCGCCTGGGCCTTGTCAAAGATACGGGCCTGGCCGTTTTTGTCCCGCCAGGTAGCTGTGAAGCCGGGCAGTTTCACCGACACCGTCCAGAATTCCTTGGGCTGGAACTTGCGGATCTCCTCCTCCCGGTCCACGATGAGGGCCAGAGTGGGGGTCTGGACCCGGCCGGCGGACAGCTGGGCGTTGTACTTGCAGGTGAGGGCCCGGGTGACGTTGAGGCCCACCACCCAGTCGGCCACGCTGCGGGCCCGGGCGGAGTGGTACAGGTTGTCGTAGTCGGCGGCGGGGCGCAGGTG
>NZ_CALWOJ010000009.1 GCF_944383115.1 uncultured Flavonifractor sp.
GCGCCCATGCCGGCCACGTCGCCCACGTTGTCGCCCACGTTGTCGGCGATGGTGGCGGGGTTGCGGGGGTCATCCTCAGGGATTCCGGCTTCTACTTTGCCCACCAGGTCGGCGCCCACGTCGGCGGCCTTGGTGAAGATACCGCCGCCCACACGGCCGAACAGAGCCATGAAGGAGGCGCCCATGCCGAACATAACCATGGTCTGGGCAATCTTGGCGGCCTCAAAGTGGGCAATGTACTTCAGGATGTGGAACCAGATGGATACATCCAGCAGGCCCAGGCCAACTACGGTAAAGCCCATAACGGCGCCGGAGGAGAAGGCCACGTTCAGACCGCGATTCAGGCTCTCGTGGGCGGCGTTGGCGGTACGGGCGTTGGCGGAGGTGGCGATCTTCATACCTACAAAACCAGCCAGACCGGAGTAGATACCACCGGTGAGGAAGGCAAAGGGGATAAACCAGTTATCCAGCATGCCAACGCCAGCCAAAATGAGCAGGATCACGAAGACCACAATAAAGATCTTGGCGACGGTGGTATACTGGCGCTTAAGATAAGCGTTAGCGCCTTTACGAATGGAGGCGGCGAGTTTTTGCATTAATTCTGTGCCTTCAGAAAACTTTAGCACCTTTCTTGCTTGGGCTACGGCGAAGATTAAGGCGATCAACGCGCCCACTAGACCGAGCCAAAAGAGGTTTTCGATCATCTTACCCAACTCCTTTGTTTTGGGAAGCCCTTGTAGCGCAAGGCTTCCCGGTTTTACAGACAACAATATAATACCTCAAAACACATCTGTTTGGCAAGAGTATTCAAAAAAGAAAGCGTCAAATCCGAGGATTTGACGCTTTGGACAAAAACGAATGGTTAGTTTAAGAACGTTTCCATGCATTTCCGCTAAAGAGAACCAAAATTGGTAAAACCTCCAGGCGGCCAATGATCATACACAGGGACAGCACCAGTTTGGAGAAGCCGGAGAAGAAGGCGTAATTGCCCATGGGACCTACCAGTTCCAGCCCGGGGCCGATGTTGCCGATGCAGGAAACTACAGCGGTAAATGTGGTGCCGAAGGAATTGTTGTCCACAGATACAAGCAAGGTGGCGCCCAGGGTAATGAAGATGTAAGCCGCGAAGAAAATTTGTACAGAGCGCAGGGCGGTTTCGTCCACGATCCTGCCGTCCAGTTTGACCACGTTTACCGCCCGCGGATGGATGACCTGTCGGATCTCGCGTTTGATGCACCGGCCCAGCAACAGAGCGCGGGAACATTTGATTGCGCCGCCGGTGGAGCCGGCGCAGGCGCCGATAAACATGAGCAGTACCAGCAAGACCCTGGAGAACTCCGGCCATAGGTTGAAATCCGTGCTGGCGAAGCCGGTGGTGGAGATGATGGAACCCACCTGGAATGCGGCGTGGCGGATGGATTCTCCGCCGGTGGGGTAAAGATCCCAGATATTAATGGAGATCAGCGTGATGCTGGCAAAGACCACAATCAGAAAGAACCGCAGCTCATCGCTTTTGAATACCTGCCTCACCTTGCCGCACAGCAGCAGGAAGTACAGGGAGAAGTTCACCGAGAACAGCAGCATAAAGATGGTGACAATGATCTCAATGGCAGGACTGTTGTAGGCGGCGATGGAGAGGTTCTTCATGGAGAAGCCGCCGGTGCCGGCGGTGCCGAAGGAGTGGACGATGGAGTCGAACAGGGGCATGCCGGCGATGCGCAGGGCCACGATCTCGACGAGGGTGAGAGCACAGTAGATGGCGTAGAGGATCTTGGAGGACTGGCTGCTCTTGGGCACCAGCTTGCTGACCACAGGACCGGGGCTCTCCGCCTTCATAAGGTGGAGCGTACGGGACCCCAGGCTGGGCAGCAGTGCAATGGTGAGGATCAGAACTCCCATACCACCCAGCCAGTGGATGAAGGAACGCCAGAACAAAATGCCCTTGGGCAGGGGCTCCACCGCGGTCAGTATGGAAGCGCCGGTGGTGGTAAAGCCGGAGACAGCCTCAAAAAAGCAGTCGATGTAGGAAGAGAAGTAGCCGCAGAAATAAAAGGGCAGCGCGCCGACGGCCCCCATCAGCAGCCAGATCAGCGCCACGGTAAAAAAGCCTTCCCGGGGGAAGAAATGGTCGTCGCTTTTTAACAGCGACAGGAGGAAACCAACGATCATGACCAGAGGGATGGTCAGAAGGAAAGGAGAGGGATCTTCCTGATAGATCAGGCACACCAGCAGCGGGAGCAGCATGGTGATGGCCTCCACCATCAGGCATTTGCCCGTTACCTTGAATACCAGTCTGAAATTCATTGCGCAGCCCCCAGATCCAGCAGAGAATCCTCATAGATGTCATTGAGGTCCAGAATGCCGTGGTTGCGTGAGATCAGGATGACGGTGTCACCGGCGGAGATGGAGGCGGAGCCGTCAGGGATGATGATTTTGCCCTGATGGACCAGTACGGCGATCAGGATACCCTTTTTCAGCCGCAGGTCCTTCAGCGGTACGCCCTGATTATGGGTCGTCTCATTGGCAATAAACTCCAGCGCCTCGGCATGGCCGTCGCAAATCTTGTACAGGGCGTTCATCACGCTGCCCTTTGAATTCTGCATGCCGCGGACCACTTGGAGGATCTGGCTGGCCGTAATCAACTTGGGGGAGATCACGCTGTCCAGCCCGGCGGCATGGGCAATGCCGGCATAATTCTGTCGGTTGGATTTGGCGATTACCTTCTTCACGCCCTGCTGCATGGCGTAGAGGGAAATGATGATATTGTCCTCGTCCCGGTCGGTAAGGGCGATAAAGGCATCGGAGGCGCTGGCATTCTCCTCCTCCAGAAGCTCCTGGTCGGTACCGTCGCCCTGAATAATCAGAGCCTGCGGGAGTACGTCGCTGAGGTGGCGGCACCGATCCTCGCTGCGCTCCACGATCTTAACCCGCATACCCAGTTTCAGCAAGATGGCAGTAAGGTAGTGAGCGATCCGGCCGCCGCCGATGATGAAGGCTGAGTGCAGCTTTGGTGTATGCCGCCCCAGCAGACGGAAAAAGGCGTTGAGACCGGCAGGCTGTCCTACCAGGTAGAGACGATCGCCTGCACGGGGAACAAAAGTGCCGTCGGGTATAATAACTTCGCCATCCTCCCGCTCCGCAGCGCACAGAAGCATGGGCAGTTCGCGGATTTTGCTGGTCTGTGCGGACAAGGGCTGGTCTGCCAGAAAATCACCCTCCCGTACCCGGAAACCGATCAGCTCCACCCGGCCCCGGCAGAACGTTTCAATGTTGGCGGCGCTGGGAAAGCGGAGCAGCCGGGAGATCTCTACAGCAGTAGCATTCTCCGGATTGATGACCAGATCAATGCCCAGTTCCTGCTTCAGGTGGGACAGTTCCATGGCATACTCCACGTTGCGTACCCGGGCAATGGTGAATTTGGCGCCCAGCCGTTTGGCGGTCAGACAGCACACCATGTTGACCTCATCCATGCTGGTAGCGGCAATCAGAAGGTCAGCTGATTCCACACCCGATTCCCTCAGCGCGGAGATGGAGGCGCCGTTGCCCTTAATACACATGACATCCAATGATTCCGAAGCCCGGCGCAGCGCATCGTCATTGGTGTCGATTACGGTGACGTTGTGTTCCTCCTGGGACAGGTGTTCCGCCAGGGTAAACCCCACTTTACCGTCTCCCACGATGATGATCTTCAAACAATATCCACCCTTTCCGAATACCGTGGTATCCGCAAACGCTCACATGAGATAATCACTGCTATGATATATGAACGCTAGTACAGCCCATCTTAACGCAAAGTGTCTGTAGATGCAAGCGTTCTTTCAAAATTCTGCGCAATCTGGCGAATTTGTGGGGATACGGGCATATAGAAAAGAAAACTGCCGGCAAAATGCCGGCAGAAATGGAAAGAAACTGAAACAGTCAGATGGTCCACTCGCTGTGGATCATACCCACCAGATACCAGTCGTTGTTCCATACTTCAAAGACCAGTTTCAGAGAACACCAGTCAAACCCCTCCAATGCAGGATCAATGCCTGGGAAATAATACTCTACAAACCGGGCGTCCGCATAGGCTTCCACCACATTTTCCAGCGCGTTCCCGCTGGCCAGGATGGTATCGACGCCCACCTTGGGCGCTTCCGTATAGTCGGTGTTGAAGACATAACGCTCGAAATATTGGGCGGGTGTGCAGGAAATGGGATTGCCGGAACCATCGGCAAGGCCCCAGGTATAATACTGCTCGTCCCCGGCCAGTTGGGACACCTGCGCACGGGAAAGTACGTTGTCCCGGATCGGGTCCACGGTGGAATAGGGAGTCAGCATAACGCCTTTCTCAGGATGGATCAGCAGGGAAAGGGCGGCGTAGTCCTTTGCTTTCAGGGCTTCCAACACTTGGCCGCCTCGGTCCAGCAGGATGGTATTGTCGTTGGGGTCCAGCGGTTGTTCCTGCGGCGTGGCGGTGGAATGGTAACGGCTGAGGTTGTTTGAAACGCCCGGTGCAATGGCCGCGGCGCTGCCTGAAGCGTGGACGGAAGGAGGCAAAGCACTGCCGATGATGGTGCCCAGAAGCAGACCGCAGAAAAGCGCCAGGGATGACATCATAAGCGCCCGTTTCATGCTCGTTGCCTCCATTCTCCCAAGTACCGGTTTCAGATATGCGAAAACCCACATTTTCTGCCGGCGGTCCTATTGTAAAACAGCAGGACAAAAAATACAACAACAAATCGTTACAAATAAGAGTGGTATTTGTGCATCTTGCAATGAGGCTATGGAACTGGTATAATACATCCCACCGGTCATGTATGATTTGACCGATTGGGCTGAGATCCGGCGCGTTATCCATATCAGTAACCGAGGAGGTATTTCAGGTATGCACGAACATGAACTGCAGTTCCATATAAAGTGTAAGCAAGGCGATGTAGGACGCTACTGTTTTCTGCCGGGAGATCCCGGGCGTTGCGAAAAGATCGCCGCCTATTTTGATGACCCCGTAAAGATTGGAAGCAATCGGGAATACACCATTTATACAGGAACCCTGCTGGGAGAGAAGGTAAGCGTATGCTCCACCGGCATCGGCGGTCCGTCAGCAGTGATTGCAATGGAGGAACTCCACAACATTGGGGCGGATACCTTTATCCGGGTGGGGACCTGCGGGGGCATTGCGCTTCCGGTCAAGAGCGACGACGTGGTGATCGCCACCGGTGCGGTGCGGCATGAGGGTGCCAGCCGGGAATATGCACCTATTGAGTTCCCGGCAGTATCCGATTATGAAGTACAGACTGCTCTGGTCCAGGCCGCTAAAAATCTGGGCAAGCCCTGGCATGCCGGCGTGGTTCAGTGTAAGGACTCCTTCTATGGTCAGCACAGCCCCGCCCGAATGCCGGTGGCCCAGGAACTGCTCTATAAATGGGAGGCATGGAAGCGCCTTGGGGTTCTGGCTTCCGAGATGGAATCGGCAGCCCTTTTCTGCTGCGCTGCCGCCCTGGGCGTACGCTGCGGTTCCTGCTTCCATGTGATCTGGAATCAGGAGCGGGAAGCCGCCGGCCTGGATCAGGAGGAGAGCCACGATCTTTCCGCCGCTCTGGAAGTTGGTATAGAAGCAGTCAAGCTGCTCATTGCCGCAGACCGGGAGAAAGCCTGAATACATATTTTTTAAAACCCCGCCGCAATAAGCGGCGGGGTTTCTCGTGCCCAAATGCAAGTATGCGTATGCGAATAAAGCATAACAGAAATTTGCGCCCAGTTGCAAACGGGGTTTGTGAATGTTGTGCATTGACAACTGTTAGCAAACAAACTAAACTAAACATAGTATGTAAAAAGGAGATGACGAAATGCGTCAGGAGCGCCATATTGGCTATGAGGTCAAAGCTCTGTCCAATCTGCTGAGGCGCAAAGTGCTGGAAATGACCGGTTCCACAGACGGGGACGACTTTACCGAGATGCAAGTGAAGATCCTGGGATTTTTGTGCCACAACCAGGACCAGGAAGTGTGTCAGAAAGATATTGAGGAGGCATTTTATATCCGGCGGTCCACGGCTTCCAGGCTGCTCAAACGCTTGGAAGCTGAGGGTTATATTGTCCGTCAGTCGGTGGAGCGGGATGCCAGACTCAAGCGGGTGACCACGACGCCAAAGGCGGATGCGCTGCATCAACAGATTATGGATCGGATCAGCAGCGTGGAAAGTCTGCTCACCCGCGGCGTAAGCCGGGAGGAGCTGGATCAATTTCTCAGCACAGTGGAAAAACTGAAGCAAAATTTGATGTAAGTTGTCCTGATAGGCCTTACAAAACGTCATCGCAATGCGCGCGGGCCATGGCCCGTTGATCCTTAAGGAGGGAACCCTATGAAGAAGAAGCGCGGCTTGATCAGCTGCATCGGGGAGTTCAAGCTGGATGCCATACTTACGCCTATCTTTGTAATCGGCGAGGTGGCATTTGACGTACTGATCCCCATGATGACAGGCAAGCTGCTGGACGAAGGTGTGAAGGCGGGCAGCATGGCCCACATTCTTCAGTATGGTATTCTGGTGGTTGCAATGGCGCTGATGGCGCTGTTGCTGGGCGCGCTGTCCGGCCGCTTTGCCGCCAAGGCATCCACCGGCTTCTCACGCAACTTGCGCCGTGAGATGTATCAGAACGTCCAGAAGTTCTCCTTTTCCAACATTGACAAATTCTCCACCGGCGGCATTATTACCAGGCTAACTACCGATGTAACCAACGTACAGATGGCCTTTATGATGATCATTCGGATCGCGGTACGCTGCCCCATCATGTTGATCTGTGCCTGGGTGCTGACCTTTACCATCAATCCCCAGCTGGCGCTGATTTTCCTGATTGTCATTCCTGTGTTGGCGATCGGCATTTTGGCAATCATGAGATCTGCTCACCCGGTCTTTGAGCGAGTATTCAAGAAATATGACTGGCTGAACAACGTGGTGGAAGAAAACCTGCTGGGTATTCGCGTGGTCAAATCCTTTGTACGGGAGGATCATGAGAAGAAAAAGTTCGGCAAGGTATCCAACGAGATCTATATGGACTTCTCCAAAGCGGAGAAGATCGTGGCCTTCAACATGCCGTTGATGCAGATCTGCGTCTATGCCTGCATGCTCACGGTATCTTGGATTGGCGCCAATCTGGTGGTGGGCGGCGAGCTTACCACCGGTCAGCTGACCAGTATGTTCAGCTATATCATGATGATCCTCATGAGCCTGATGATGCTGTCCATGGTGCTGATGATGATCATTCTGGCCCGGGCTTCCGCCGAGCGGATCGTGGAACTGCTCAACGAGGAGAGCGACCTGAAAAACGGCCCCGATCCCATCTATGAGGTGAAGGACGGCTCCGTGGTCTTTGAAAACGTCAGCTTTAGCTATGCCAAGGACCCCACCAAGGAGTGTCTGAAGGACGTGAATCTCACCATCAAGTCCGGCGAGACCGTGGGTATCCTGGGCGGCACCGGCACCTCCAAAACTACCTTGGTCCAGCTGATCCCCCGCCTGTACGACGCCACTGAGGGCCGGGTACTGGTAGGCGGCGTGGATGTGCGGGACTACGATATGGAGGCCCTGCGGGAGCAGGTGGCCATGGTACTCCAGAAGAACGTGCTTTTCTCCGGTACCATCAAAGAGAATCTGCGCTGGGGCAACAAGGAGGCCACCGATGAGGAGATGGTCCGGGTGTGTAAGCTGGCCCAGGCTGATCCCTTTATCCAGGAGTTCCCCGACAAGTATGATACTCACATCGAGCAGGGTGGTTCCAACGTCTCCGGCGGCCAGAAGCAGCGGTTGTGTATTGCCCGGGCCTTGCTGAAAAAGCCCAAGATCCTCATTCTGGACGACTCCACCTCCGCCGTGGATACCAAGACCGACGCCCTCATCCGCAAGGCCTTCCGGGAGGAGATCCCTGAGACCACCAAGTTCATCATCGCCCAGCGTATCTCCTCCATCGAGGACGCCGACAAGATCCTGGTGATGGACGGCGGCAAGATCGCCGCTATGGGCACCCATGAAGAATTGCTGAAAAACTGCGGTATTTATCGTGAAATTTATGAGTCCCAGACGAAGGGAGGGAGCGAGGATGAATAAAACGCCTGTGAAAAGATCCCATACCGTGCGCCGACTGATGCGCTATGTAGGTCGGGGCTACGGCCTCCGCTTTGTCCTGGTTCTTTTGTGTATCATGGTCAGCGCCATTGCCTCTGTATCCGGTTCGCTGTTCCTGGGCTCCCTCATCGATGACTATATCACCCCTCTGCTGGCTATGGACAATCCCGTGTTTGACGGCCTGCTTCGGGCTTTGATCATGATGGGGTGCCTGTACCTCACCGGCGCGCTGTGTGCCCTTGCCTACAACCGGTTGATGGTCACCATCTCCCAGGGCGTGCAGAAGAAGATCCGTGACGATCTGTTCGGACATATGCAATCCCTGCCCATCAAGTATTTTGATACCCATGCCCACGGCGATGTGATGAGCGTATACACCAACGACGTGGATACGTTGCGTCAGATGTTTTCTCAGAGCATCCCCCAGGTCATCAATTCCCTGATGATGATCATAGTCGCTTTTATCGGAATGCTCACCACCAACCTGATGCTGACCGGCGTTGTCGTCCTTTGTATCGTTGTGATGCTGCTGGTGACCCGCTTCCTGGCAGGGCGCAGCGGACGGTACTTTATCCGGCAGCAGATCAAGATCGGCGATCTGAACGGCTATATTGAGGAGATGATCAACGGCCAGAAGGTGGTCAAGGTCTTTTGCCATGAGGAGGAGGCCCAGGAGGGCTTTGACAAGGTAAACGACGCCTTGTGCGAAAGCGCCTATAAGGCCAATAAATATGCCAACATCCTTATGCCCATCCTGATTAACATCGGCAACATTCAATATGTCATCATTGCCATGGCCGGCGGCGCGCTGGCCCTCAGCGGTGTGGGGGGCGCCATCACGCTGGGCGTCATCGCCACGTTCCTCCAGCTGTCCAAGAGCCTGTCCAACCCCATCAGCCAGATCTCCCAGCAGCTCAACTCGGTGGTCATGGCCCTGGCCGGCGCCCAGCGGATCTTCGATCTGATGGATGAGCCTCCTGAGGAGGATCACGGTACCGTCACCCTGGTCAACGTGGCCTTCGATCAGGACGGCACCCTCCACGAGACCGGCGAGCATACCAACCTGTGGGCCTGGAAGGTTCCTCAGGAAGACGGGTCCTTTGCCTACACCAGACTGGCGGGCGACGTGCGCTTCGACCATGTGGACTTTGCCTACGAGGAGGGCAAGACCATCCTCCATGACATCACGCTCTTTGCCAAGCCAGGTCAAAAGCTGGCCTTCGTGGGCGCCACCGGCGCGGGCAAGACCACCATTACCAACCTGATCAACCGCTTCTACGACATTGCCGACGGCAAGATTCACTACGACGGCATCTCCATCAACGATATTAAGAAGCCGGATCTGCGGCGCTCTCTGGGCATCGTACTTCAGGACACCAACTTGTTTACCGGTACCGTCCGGGAGAACATCCGTTACGGCAACCTGAGCGCCACCGATGAGGAGGTAGAGGCCGCCGCCGTGCTGGCCAATGCCGATGACTTTATCCGCCGGCTGCCCCAGGGATATGATACTATGCTCACCGGCAACGGCGCCAACCTGTCTCAGGGCCAGCGGCAGCTCATTGCCATTGCACGGGCCGCGGTTGCCGACCCGCCGGTGATGATCCTGGATGAGGCCACCTCTTCCATCGATACCCGTACGGAGGCCATTGTTCAACAGGGAATGGATTCTTTGATGTGTGGACGCACGGTGTTTGTCATTGCACACCGGCTCTCCACCGTCCGAAACTCCGATGCTATCATGGTGCTGGATCATGGCCGCATTGTGGAACGGGGCGACCATGAGGATCTGATTAACCAACACGGCCTCTACTATCAACTTTATACCGGCGCTTTTGAGCTGGAATAAGAAACGAAAAAGACACGCCGCTGCATTGCAGCGGCGTGTCTTAGTTTGGGCAAAGAGAGAAGCCTTACAGCATATCCATCAAAAACCGGGCGGCGTGTTCCATGGCCTCATTGGCTTTTCTCATAGGGAAGGTCTGAAAGACGTGCCACATCTTGTCCCACACCTCCAGCCGGCAGGGGACGGAGGCCTTGAGCATACGGTTGCGCAGGCGTACCGCGTCGGAGAGCAGCAGCTCGTTGGTGCCGGCCTGGATCAGGGTAGGAGGAAAGCCGGTCAGATCGGCGAACAGGGGGGACAGGCAAGGATCGGTGAAGTCCTCTCCCCGGGCATAGGCGTCCCGGGTGGCGTGGATATAATTTAAGGTAAGGACCGGGTCAATGTCCGCCCGTTCCTGATAGGAGTTCCCGCTGGCCGTCATATCGGTCCAGGGCGAGAACAGAAGCAGGGCCCGGGGCAGCCGCCGTCCTGCCTGCTTGAGCTTATGGGTGAGAACCAATGCCAGATTGCCTCCTGCCGAGTCGCCTGCCACCACCACGTCCCGGGCTCCGTATCCCAGGTACATCAGATGGTCCCAGGCCTGGAGAGCGTCCTCCACGGCGGCGGGGTAGGGATGCTCGGGCGCCAGGCGGTATTCAAAACTCATGACCTGCATTCCGGTGACCAGAGACAATTTGGAGCCCAAAATGCGGGAGTAGCCCAGCGTGCCGCTGGTATAGCCGCCGCCGTGACAATAGAGGATAACTTTCCGGTGGTCATAGCTTCGATGGGGCCTGATCCAGGCGCAGTTCATTTCACCCAGCAGGAAGGTCTCCCAGCTCATGCCTCCCATTGGAGCCACCAGACGGCCCAGCAATTCCTGATTTTTTCGCTGCTTAGTCAGATCTTCCACGTTCATGACCTCGGGCGTAGCGGCGCTGTGGATGGCCTTCAAAGCCCGCATAAAGGGCGCCAGACGCTGCTTTTCCGCCCGCTGGCCGGCAAGTTCTTCCCGTTTCGTGTGGTGTTTCATGTGGGGATTCCTCCTCAGGAGTCAGGCGAAGGGCCGCCTTGTAAACAGCATTATAGCATAGGCTGATTATAAAAGAAAGTGCGCTTTCCCTTGTGAGCGACAGTGGAATGTGTTATTCTTTTACAGAAGAAGGGGGTGGAGTATATGGCCGGGAAACAGCCGGAGGAGAAGGAAAAACGGCAGAAAGAGTGGTATCGTCTGGACAATGCGGCGGTGGTGTACTCCGCCATCCAGAAGGAGCGGTATTCGGCGGTCTATCGGTTTTCCGCCGTCATGGATCAGCCGGTGGACCCCGCAGCCCTTCAGCGGGCGGTGGATAAGACCATGCCCCGCTTTCCCGGATTCCGGGTGCGCATCAAACAGGGCGTTTTCTGGTACTATTCCGAGTTCAATGATGCGCCGGGGCCTTTTGTGCAGAAGGATATCTCCAACTGCTGTCAGCCGGTGCGCTTTGACCAGGACGACGGCTGGCTGGTACGCTTCTTTTATTATGAGCGGCGCATTTCCCTGGAAGTATTCCACGCCATCAGCGACGGCGCGGGGGCTATGACCCTGCTGCGCACCTTGCTGGCGGTCTACCTGCGGGAACTGGGGTACCAGATCCCCAATACCTGCGGTGTGCTGGACGTGGACAAGCCGCCACGACCGGAAGAGCTGGAGGACGCCTACGCTCGCTATGCCACTGTAAAAGCAAGACGCTTTACAACCCTGAAGAAGGCGTATCCCAACGCCGGTACGGCGGAACCGTTCTATACATTGAATGTGACGATGGGATTCTGCTCCGTGCGGCAGTTGAAGGAAAAGGCCAGGGAACACGGCGCGTCCATCACAGAGTATCTGACGGCGGTGCTGCTGAAGGTTTTGGTGGATCAGCAGCGCAGGGAACGGCCCAAAAAGGAACTGCCGGTGGCGCTGGCCATCCCCATCAATTTACGGCCCTGGTTTCCCACCGAGAGCCTGCGCAATTTTATTCTGACAGTCCGGCCCTGTATTGATCCCGGCCTGGGGGAGTATACCTTTGAGGAGATCGTCAGTCAGGTACATCACTACCTGCGCCTGAACATCAACCGCCAGCAGATGCAGGCGGAGCTTGCGGGCAACGTGAAGTTTGCCAGGAACAAACTGGTGCAGATCACACCGGTGGTCCTTAAAAATCCCGGTGTCGCCTTTGGGTACTGGATGGCGGGCGTACGGCCCTTCTCCGGTACTTATACCAATCCGGGTCCCTTTGAGGTGCCGGAAGAGATGCGGCCCCACATCCGGCGGATGGAGGTTATCCTGGGCCAGGCCACCATGCCGAGAGTCCACTGCGCCTCCATCAGCTATGGTGATGTGATGGAGATCACCTTTGCCGGTACCCAGAAGGAGTCGGATACCGAGCGGGACTTTTTCCGCTTTTTGGTGCGGGACGGCATCCATGTGAAGGTGGAGAGCAACCGTACCCAGTAAGGAGGAGACGTCATGCCCTATTGTGTTCATTGTGGGGTGGAGCTTGATGGGACGGCCACATTTTGCCCACTGTGCCGGACAGAAGTGATAGACCCCGGCCGCCCGCCGGATACCCAGTCGCCCAAACCCTTTCCTGACGAGCGGGGAGAGGTGCCCCCCATCCCCAAGGGAGCGGTGGCGGCGGTCATTACCGCCATGCTGGCCTGCGTGGCGGTGGGCTGCGGTCTGCTGAACCTGTTTTTAAAGCCTGGTCGCACCTGGTCTCTCTATGTGATTGGGGCCACTATTATGCTCTGGCTGTGGATTGTGCTGCCCATTCTCTTCAAGCGGATCCCCCTTCTGGTACGCAGCCTTATCAACGTGGCAGCGGTGGCACTGTATGTCTATCTGATGTCGGTGGAGCTGAACGGAAGGGCGTGGTATCTGGGGCTGGCGGTACCCATCATTCTGTGGGGCGGGGCGGTATGGCTGCTGCTGTCGCTCATGCTGCGGGTTTATCACCGCTCTGTGATCAGCAGCGCCGCGATTTTGATCGGCAGCCTGGGCGTCTTTTTGCTGGGGGTGGAGTTTTTTATCGACCGCTGGCTGACAGGCGGATGGGACCCCTCCTGGTCTCTGGTGGTACTTACCATCTGCGTGTGTACCGTGATTCCATTGGTCATCATCCGGCGCATTCCCGCGTTTCGGGAAGAGGTGCGTCGTCGTTTCCATACCTGAACAAGCACCGGGGCGGCGCAATCTTGCGCCGCCCTTTTCGTCTGTCCCGCCGGCGGGGCGCATAGAATAGCAGAAAGGGGGGGGCGCGGCATGGAGGGGCGGTTTGTGCTGGCGGAGGGCCGTGGCTGGCTCACCGTTCGGGAGCAGCAGGGCCGGGCGGTGTGCTGCGCTCAGATCCCAGACGACCAACGGGGCCTGTATAAATGCTGGCTGGTAGGCCCCACGGGAAAGGCGCTGCTGGGCACCTTTGTGCCGCAGGAAGGCGCCCTGCGGCTGGAACGTACCCTGTCGGTGAGCGAACTGAAGCGTCAGGGCGCCTGGCCGCCGGAGGGGGGCGAGGCGGCGCTGGCCTTCACCTTTGGCGGGAAGGAGGGGCCGCCTCAGGGCTGGAGCAGAGTGGACGCTCCCGGACAGCTGCTGGGCGAGCCCCTGCTCTCGGCGGCTGCCCGGGGCCCGGCGCTGATGCGCCGGGAGGAGAACGGCTTTTTGCTGGCCTACCGGTATGAACCAGACAGCCCCTTTCCTTTAACGCCGCTGTTTTGCTTTGCCCGGCTGATGCAGCTGAATGGACGGGATTATCTCTGCTTTCCCTTTCGGCCCGGAGGATGTCCCAGACTGGAAGAGTTGTAATTTTACCACGTTTGCGTTATACTGGCACAATGAGATTCCATATTACAAATGAGGAATGACTATGACGGATTATTTTCATCTCAGCGTTCAGCCTGACGATATCCGGGCCATCAGCAGCCTGGGCCTGGCCCATTTGGGAGACGGCGTTTTTGAACTGATGGTGCGCTCCTGGCTGTGCCTCCACGGAAAAGCCACATCCAAGGGCCTCCATCGGGCTGCCGTACATTATGTGGCGGCTCCTGCCCAGGCACGGGCGGTGGAGAAGATCCTGCCCATTCTGGAGGAAGCGGAGCAGGACGTATTCCGCCGGGGCCGGAATACCAGCCCCCACAGCGTACCCCAGAACGCCAGCCGGGCGGACTACCAGGCCGCCACCGGACTGGAGGCCCTGTTTGGCTGGCTGTGGCTCCAGGGCCGCACCCAGCGGCTCAATCAACTCTTTGCCGTGATGATGGAGGAAGAGGAATGCCGCTAGACGCACTGTGCCTGACCGCCGTGGCGGAGGAACTCCGCCGGGCCGTGGTCGGGGGGAAGATCGACAAGATCTATCAGCCCACCCGGGATGAGATCGTGCTGTTCCTCCGGGGACAAGGGGAGAATTTGAAGCTGCTGCTCTCCGCCAATCCCGGCCATCCCAGGGCCCATCTCACCACCCTGAACCGGGAAAACCCGGACAAGCCCCCCATGTTCTGTATGCTGCTGCGCAAGCACCTGCTGGGCGGGCGCATTCTGGAACTGAACCAGCCGCCCCTGGAGCGCATCCTGGACTTCAGACTGGAGACCATCGACGAGCTGGGGGACCGGGTGGAACGCCGCCTGGTGCTGGAGGTCATGGGACGTAACGCCAACCTCATTCTATTGGATGGCGATGGCCGCATCATTGACTGCATCCGCCGTGTTGAGGGCGATCTATCCAAGGGACAGCGGCAGGTTCTGCCTGGCTTGTTCTATCATCCTCCTGCTATGCCTGAAAAGCAAAATCCCTTTACCCTCAGTGAGGACGAACTGAGGACGGCACTGGACAATCCTATGGGAAAAGAGCCGGAGAAGTTGCTGATGGATACTTTTATCGGACTTTCTCCCCTGATTGCCAGGGAAATTGTCTTTCGGGCCGGCGGCGAGGAGGGGCTGGTTTCTGAACTTCTGAAGCTGCGAAAAGTTGTACAGGAAAATAGCTTTACAGCTTATCTGCTGGTACGGGACGGCAAGCCGGTGGACTTTTCCTTCCTGCCCATCCTCCAATACGGGCCTGAGACTGAAAGCATCCGCCAGGACAGCTTTTCCGTCCTGCTGGACGGATTCTATGAGCGCCGGGAGGCGGCGGAACGGGTCAAACAGCGGGGCCAGGATCTGGTCAAAGCGGTGACCAGCGCCCGGGACCGGACCGCCCGCAAGCTGGCAAACCAGGAGAAGGAACTGGCCGCCACCTTTGACCGGGAACGCCTGCGGGAGCAGGGGGACATCATCACCTCCAACCTCCATCGGATGGAGAAGGGGATGGCGGTACTGCGGGCCCAGAATTTCTATGACCCGGACTATGGTGAGATTGAGATCAAGTTGGACCCCCTGCTCACGCCCCAGCAGAACGCCGCCAAATATTATAAGGACTACAACAAGGCCAAGACAGCCGAGCAGATGCTCACCATCCAGATCGAGAAGGGCGAGAAGGAACTGGAGTACCTGAACAGCGTGCTGGAGAACCTGAAGCTGGCGGAAGGGGAGCGGGATCTGGGCGAGATCCGGCAGGAGCTGATGGACACCGGCTATCTCCGCCGGCCCAAGACCGCCGCCAAGCGGGACAAGCGGGTGGCGGGCAAGCCGATGGAATTTCGTTCCTCCACCGGACTGCGAATCACCGTGGGCAAGAACAACAGCCAAAACGACGAGCTGACCACGAAAATGGCGTTTAAGAGCGATATCTGGCTCCATACACAGAAGATCCACGGCTCCCATGTGATTCTGTGGCTGGAGGGAGGGGAGGCCGACGCCCGGAGCCTCACCGAGGCGGCCATTTTGGCGGCTACCTTTTCCCAGGCGGGAGACAGTACCCGGGTGCCGGTGGACTATACGCCGGTGAAGTATGTGAAAAAGCCCGCCGGTGCCCGGCCGGGCATGGTGGTGTATACCACTTATCAGACCGCTGTGGTGGACCCGGACCACGAGCTGGCCAAACGCCTGCGGGTGAAATAACCGGGGACCAGGAGGAGATCATATGGAGACCTGCCACATCCTGGTGGTGGAAGACGACCAGGACATCAACAACCTGCTGTGCAAGATTCTAACCGGGGCGGGCTACGACTGTCGGCCCGCTTACTCCGGCAGCGAGGCCGCCCTGTGGGCCCAGCAGTATGATTATGACCTGGTGCTGCTGGATCTGATGCTCCCTGGGCTCACCGGGGAGGAGTTCATTGCCCAGCTGCGCCGCCGCAAGACCATGCCCATCATCGTCCTTTCCGCCAAAGCGGGGCTGGAGGATCGGGTGAATGTACTCAAACTGGGGGCGGACGACTTCATCCCCAAGCCCTTCGACAACGCCGAGGTGCTGGCCCGGGTGGAGGCCCAGCTGCGCCGGTACAAGCAGTTCGACCGGGGAAGTGGCAGCTCGGTGCTGACGCACGGGGATCTGGTACTGGACAAGGAGGGGGTCACCGTCACTGCCGGCGGCAAGCCGGTGACCATCACCGCCCGTGAGTTTCGCATTCTGGCTCTGCTGATGGAACACCCCAGAAAAGTGTTTACCAGGGAGGAACTGTATCAGCAGGTGTGGGGTGGGGAGTATATGGGAGACGACAATACGGTGAACGTCCATATCTCCAATCTGCGTTCCAAGCTGGCCAAGGCCAGCCCCACAGAGTACATCAAAACGGTGTGGGGCATCGGCTTTAAGCTGAACGACTGATGGTTTTATACTTTCTTCACCTTTGCTTAAAGCTCCGTTATGGCCTTGCCTGTATACTGGCATCACAAACCAAGAGAAAGGCTGATGCCCTATGACAGAAACCGTATTACACACAAAGGGCCTGACCAAACGGTACGGTTCCCACACTGCGGTGGACCGGGCGGAACTGACGGTGGAGAAAGGCCAGATCTACGGCCTGGTGGGCCGCAACGGAGCGGGGAAGACCACCATCATCCGTATGGTGACCGGACAGACCATTCCTACGGCGGGAGAGATCTCCCTCTTTGGCGCTGCAGGTAAGGAGCTGATGAAGGTACGAGCCCGTACCGGGGTCATGGTGGAGACGCCCAGTTTCTACCCCTATCTCACTGCCCGGCAGAATTTGGAGTACTACCGCATTCAGCGGGGAATCCCCGGGAAGGGGACGGTGGATCAGGCCCTGGAAGAGGTGGACCTGGCGGATACCGGAAAGAAGACCTTCAAAAACTTCTCTCTGGGCATGAAGCAGCGGCTGGGCCTGGCTCTGGCGCTGATGAACCGGCCCGACTTCCTGCTGCTGGACGAGCCCATCAACGGCCTGGACCCGGAGGGCATTGTGGAGTTCCGCAACCTGCTGCTCAAGCTCAACCGGGAGCGGCAGACCACCATCCTCATCTCCAGCCACATCCTGCCGGAGCTTGCCAACCTGGCCACCTGCTACGGCTTCATCGACAACGGAGTCATGCTGGAGCAGATCACCGCCCGGGCTCTGGAGGAAAAATGCCGGGCCTGTATTGAGATCCAGGTGGAGGACCCCTCCGCCGCCGCCCTGATACTGGAGCGGCAGCTGAGTACACGGGATTACGAGGTGCTGCCCGGCGGCGTGCTGCGGCTGTACAGCTTTCTGGACCAGCCCCAGACGGTGGCCCGGACGTTGGTGGAGGGGGGCGCGTCCCTGCGCTCCATTGAGAGCCGGGGGGCCAATCTGGAGGACTACTTCCTGTCCATGATCGGAGGTGTCCGCCATGCGTAACTATCTGGCTGCGGAATGTTATAAGGTAGTTCGGAGAAAGTATCTGTATATTGCTCTGTTTGTGGTTCTGGCCCTGGAAGGGCTGATGGTGTGGGGCTGTTGGTTTACCAGTTCCAACGGGAACCCTAACATGGATTTCTATGCTGCCGTTACCACAATACCTCTGATGCTGAGCGTGGGACTGTACGCCACCATTCTGACCGGCGATCTGGCATTCTCCGAGCAGTACAAGCATAATACGCTGAAAAACGAGGTGGCCTACGGTCTGCCAAGGGCGCGCATCTACCTGGGCAAGCTGTTGGTGGCCACTCTGGTAGCCCTGCTGGCTGCTGTGATCATGGTGGGAGTATATATTGCCGGCTGCTGGATTCTGCTTCCCCATACCGGAATGGAACAGGCCGGCCTGGATCTGGTGTGGTTTGCCCTTGCGGGCGCCTTCCCGCTGTGGCTGGGCGGCCAGGCGGTAGCGATGGCCAGCTATTTTCTGGTGCGTAACACCACGGTGGCCGCCTTTGTGTCGGTGGGGCTGCTGGGCGTGCTGCCCGCAGTGTTCCAGGCCTGCGGCCTGCTCATCCATCCGATGTTTGAAATGATCCGCCAGTTTATGCCGGCAGTGATGCTGGAGATGCTGCCTAACTACGCCTTCCAGTGGGACTATATAGGCCGGTGCTGGGTGGTGGGCCTGGCGGTATTGGCGGGGGCCACCCTGGTAGGCCTGGTGGCATTCCGGAACAAGGAGATCCGCTGACGCGGGGAGCCGGGAGGGAAGCGCATGCTCAATTACATCAAGGCCGAGCTGTGGAAGGCCTTCCGGCACAAGGGCATTTATGGACTGACCATTTTTCTGGGGCTGTGTACCGCCCTGTTCACCAGCTTGATGCTGGCTGCCGAGGATTTTGCCCAAATGGCCTCTGCCGCCACAACCACCATGCTGCTGGGCATGCTGGTAGCGCCGCTGCTTACCCAGACTGTGGACGGCGGGACGCTCAGCACCCTGAAAAATGAGGTATCCTTTGGTCTGAGCCGCAGCCGGATCTATCTTGGGAAGCTGCTGACCGGGTTGGCGCTGGGGCTTGGCCTGTGCCTGCTGTTGATGGGAAGCTATCTGGCCGTAGGCTGGGTTGCGCTTCCCCACAGTTCCCAGGAAACAGATATGGTTGCTCTGGGTGTTGTAGGTTTTTCCCTGCTGGGCGCCATTCCTCTGTGGTGCGGCGTATACGGGCTGTGCCACATGATGGCTATGCTGCTGCGCAGTACAGGCGCCTGGATGGGAACTTACTACCTGCTCAGCTTTTTTGGCCAGCCCATTTTGGTATCGTTGGCCGCAATGGGTAGCGGCGGCCGCCTGAGCAGCTTTCTCCAGGCGGCGATCATGCCCATGTCCCTGCTGATGCCGGATTTTCTGTCCGGCTGGCTGACCTGGCAGTACCAGTTCTGGTGCTGGACTGTGGGTATGGGATGGCTGGCGGCTACTACGCTGCTGGGGCTGTTCTGGTTCCACAGACGGGAGATCAAATGAAGTACGGAAAAGGGCGGCCCTGTCGGCCGCCCTTTTGGGCTGGAAAGGAGGAGGCGGCATGTGGGTGATTTTGAGTATCCTGTTGGGCGCGCTTTGTATCGGATTGTTGGTCTGGATATGGACCCAGCGCCAGGCGCTGAAAGGCGCAGCCCGGCAGATGAAACAGCTGGAGGAGACGGACAGTACGGCCCGCCTTCGGCTGGCGGTACCCAACCGGCCGGCGGAGGAGCTGTTGGAACAGGTCAACCGGCTGCTGGAGCTGCGGCGGGAGGACCGGGCTCTCTGGCTGGACCGGGAACGCTCCCTCCGCCAGCAGATCGCCAACGTATCCCACGATCTGCGGACGCCGCTGACCTCAATTTTGGGCTATCTCCAACTGATGGAGGACCCCAGTTTGCCGGAGCGGGAGCGTCAGGAATACCTGAGTGTGGTGGAAAACCGGGCCCGCGCCCTTCAAAACCTGATCACCGGCTTTTACGACCTGTCCCGTCTGGAGGGGGGAGAATATCCTCTGGAACGGGAGTCGGTCAACCTGTACACCAGCCTGTCCGGCTTGCTGGCGGCCTTTTACAACGATTTTACCGACCGGGGCTTCGACATGACGGTGGAACTGGAGGAAAATCTGCCGCCGGTATGGGCCGACAGCGGCGGGGTACTGCGGATCTTTACCAATCTGATCCGCAATGCCCTGGATCACGGTAGGGGCAAGATGACGGTCCGGCTTTACCGGGAGGGTGATCAGATCGTCAGCCTGTTTGCCAATGAGACGGATGAACTGGATTCCGAGGATCTGCCCCACATTTTTGATCGCTTTTTTACCTCGGATAAAATGCGTACCGGGCGTAATACCGGTCTGGGCCTCGCCATCGTCAAGACACTGGCGGAGCAAATGAACTGTACTCTGACCGCCCAGCTTGAAGCAGGATTGTTTGCCATTCGGATACAGTGGCCCCTTTAGAAGGCCGGCTATTTGGATGATCCGCCAAAGCCATTGATTGCTGCTTGACAAAGCAAAGGAAAGCTGATATCGTTTACCCGTATGACTGAAAGGCCGCAAACCATTGGGGCTGTAAGGTTTTCTAAACTGGGCAGTCATAAAATGGCTGGAGCGGCCGTGTAGGGGAACCGTGCCGCAGATTGTTTTGAGAAGAAGAGGTAGAATACAATGGTAAAGATCGTACGCAAGAAGGTACTCAACCCCAGTGTGACGCTGCTGGAGGTGGAGGCCCCCCTGATCGCCAAGAAGGCGCGGGCGGGACAGTTTATCATTCTGCGGCTGGATGAGCAGGGAGAGCGCATCCCCCTGACCATCGCCGACTATGACCGGGAGAAGGGTACCATCACCATCATTTTCCAGAAGGTGGGCCTGACCACCGAGCTGCTGGCCGACCTGAACGAGGGCGACCACATCCAGGATTTTGTAGGCCCCCTGGGCCTGCCCACCGAGCTGCCCGAGGGCGCCAAGCGCATCTGTGTGGTGGGCGGCGGCGTGGGCTGCGCCATTGC
Organism: uncultured Flavonifractor sp.; assembly: GCF_944383115.1. GTDB lineage: Bacteria > Bacillota > Clostridia > Oscillospirales > Oscillospiraceae > Flavonifractor. The sequence goes on from NZ_CALWOJ010000009.1 coordinate 20,690, forward strand.
CTATCCCCAGGCCAAGACCTGCCATGCCGAGGGTATGGAGGTGGATGTCATCGCCGGTTTCCGTTCCAAGGATATTGTCATCCTGGAGGATGAGTTCAAGTCCGTCAGCGACCACTGCTATATCATGACCGACGACGGTTCCTACGGCGAGCAGGGCTTCGTTACCGTCAAGCTGAAGGAGCTCATTGACTCCGGCATCCACTACGACGCCGTCATCGCCATCGGCCCCATCCCCATGATGAAGTTTGTGTCCAAGACCACCGAACCTTACGGCATCAAGACCATCGTCTCCCTGAACCCCATCATGATCGACGGCACCGGCATGTGCGGCGGCTGCCGGGTCACTGTGGGCGGAAAGATGAAGTTTGCCTGTGTGGACGGCCCCGATTTCGACGGCCATGAGGTGGATTTTGACGAGCTGATGAACCGCAATGCGGTCTACCGCGCTCAGGAGGCGGAGGAGAAGGAACGCCACGCCTGCCGCATGGATCAGCTGGCCAAGGAAATGATCCAGTAAGGAGGGACTGATACAATGCCGAATATGAGTTTGAAGAAGGTCCCCATGCCGGAGCAGGACCCCAACGTACGCAACCATAACTTCCAGGAAGTCTCTCTGGGCTACACCGCCGAAATGGCGATGGAGGAGGCCACCCGCTGCCTCAACTGCAAGCATAAGCCCTGCGTGGGCGGCTGCCCGGTGAATATCCGCATCCCTGAGTTTATCGCCAAGGTGGCCGAGGGCGACTTCAAGGCCGCCTATGAGATCATCTCCGACACCAATGCCCTGCCCAGCGTCAGCGGCCGTGTCTGTCCCCAGGAGAGCCAGTGCGAGGCCCGCTGCGTCCGGGCCATCAAGGGCGAGCCTGTGGCCATCGGCCGGCTGGAACGTTTTGTGGCCGACTGGTACCGGGAGAATATCAACGCCATGCCTGAGAAGCCCCAGAGCAACGGTATCAAGGTGGCGGTGGTGGGTTCCGGCCCCGCCAGCCTGACCTGCGCCAGCGATCTGGCCAAGCTGGGCTATCAGGTTACCATGTTCGAGGCCTTCCATACTGCCGGCGGCGTGCTGGTGTACGGCATCCCCGAGTTCCGTCTGCCCAAGGCCATCGTGCAGAACGAAGTGGATAAGCTGTCCGCCCTGGGTGTGGATCTGGAGACCGATATGGTTATCGGCAAGACCTTCGACATCGACGAGATGTTTGAGGATGGCTACGAGGCCGTGTTCATCGGCTCCGGCGCCGGCCTGCCCATGTTCATGGGCATCGAGGGCGAGACCCTGGCGGGTGTCTACTCCGCCAACGAGTACCTGACCCGCATCAACCTGATGAAGGCCTACCGGGAGGGCTACGACACCCCCCTGAAGATCTCCGGCTCCGCTGCCATCATCGGTGGCGGCAACGTGGCCATGGACGCTGCCCGCTGCGCCAAGCGCATGGGTGCAAAGCACGTCTATGTCCTCTACCGCCGGGACGAGGAGGAGATGCCCGCCCGTAAGGAGGAGGTCCACCACGCCAAGGAAGAGGGCATCGAGTTTATGCTGCTCACCAACCCTGTGCGGGTGCTGGACGACGGTACCGGTAAGGTGGGCGGCCTGGAGTGCGTCAAGATGCGCCTGACCGCCCCCGACGAGAGCGGCCGCCGTGCCCCCAAGGTGGTGGAGGGCTCCAACTTCGTGATGGATGTGGATACCGTGGTCATGAGCCTGGGCACCAGCCCCAACCCCCTGATCCGGTCCACCACCCCCGGACTGGAGACCAACAAGAAGGGTTGCCTCCAGGTTAACGAGGAGACCATGGAGACCAGCCGTGAGGGCGTGTACGCCGGCGGCGACGCCGTCACCGGCGCGGCTACCGTCATCCTGGCGATGGGCGCCGGCAAGAAGGCCGCCGCTTCCATGCACGAGTACCTGACCCGTAAGCACAGCAAGTAAGTTCCGAGGGCCTCGCCGTACAGCGGCGGGGCCCCTTTGCTTTTCTGGATTACTGAAAAGAAAGTGACTGTGCAAAAGGTGGGTATTGCGGCTGGGGCAGGGGAGAGGTACACTATACTCTGTATGAGACAGAGAAAAGGAGAGGATGGGAATGCCCGCTCTTCAGAACAACCTGACCCAGGGCAGCGTCAGCCGTCAGCTGATCCGGTATGCCATGCCGCTGGTGGCCTCCAGTCTTTTGCAGGCCATTTACAGCATTACAGATATCATCATTGCCGGCCACTTTATTGGAGACAATGGTATCTCCGCCATCAATACCTCCAGCGTCGTCATGAACATGCTGACGCAGCTGGCCATCGGCCTGACGGTGGGCGGCAATATCCTGGTGGGCCGCTATTTTGGCAGCGGGGCGGAGGAGGACCGGAAGAAGGCGGCGGGCAATACCATGACCATTGGCATCGTCGTAGGCGTGCTTTTTACCGCCCTTGTGGCGGCGCTGTGCCGGCCCATTCTGGTGCTGCTGCGGGCTCCCGCTATGGAGGACAGTGTGGCCTATCTGGGGATCTGTGGAGCAGGCCTCTTCTTTATCTTTGGCTACAACGCGCTGTCAGCTGTCCTGCGTGGGGTGGGCAACTCCCGTATCCCGCTGTACTGCATCATTGTTTCGGTCAGCCTCAACGTCATTTTGGACATCCTGTTTGTGGCGGTATATGAGATGGGCGTGGCGGGCGCCGCCCTGGCCACGGTCATCGGGCAGGGCGTATCTTTCCTGACCGCACTTTTGTTCTGCCTGCGCCACCGGGTACACCTGGGCCTGCTGCCTCGTTATCTGGCCCCTGACCAGCAGGTCGTCGGTCGTACGCTGAAGCTGGGCTTGCCGGTGGCGCTCCAGTGGACCATTGCCAGCGTGTCCTGGTTGGTGGTACTGACCCTGATCAACAAGTACGATGTGGATGTGTCGGCGGCCAACGGCGTGTCCAACAAGATCCGGGACTTCTGTCAGCTCTTTCTGTCCGCCCTCACCACCGGCGCGGGCACCATGTGCGCCCAGTGCCTGGGTGCCAAGCTGTATGACCGGGCGGAGCAGGTGATGAAGACCTGTATGAAGCTAGCCCTGGGTATGGCGGCGGTCATCATTGTCCTGGCCGAGGCGCTGGCCCCCTGGCTGGTGATGATATTTACCCCCGACCCCGATGTACAGGCCTGGGCGGTCATCAACCTGCGCATTGAGATCGTGTGCCAGCTGTTCTACGCCGGGATGTTTACCTACAACACGTTGGCCACCGGTTCGGGACACACGGTATTTATCATGTGGAACTCCTTCCTCAACTGCATCGTGGTACGCCTTGTGCTGGCGGTGGTGCTGGAGCATTTCATGGGGATCTACGGGGTCTATCTGGCCTGCGGCGTGGCGGTGTCCAGTTCGGTGCCGGTAGGCTGGTGGTTCTACCGTTCCAACCGTTGGAAGCAGCCCAAACATGTTCAGTAAACCAGAAAACGCGGGTGGTTACACCCGCGTTTTTTTATAAACGGACGGTTGAAACGGACGAGTTTCTAAGGTATACTAAGGGCCAGAGAATCTTGGCCTTTAGGCCCACAGAATGGAAAGGTGAATTGAATGGAACAGTCAAAGGTCCACGCGCTGGCCGTTATGGCTGCCCGCGCCCGTCTGTTGGCGTTGGACATGGTATACGGCGCTGCTTCCGGCCACATCGGCGGCTCTCTGTCCTCGATGGATATTGTTACGACCCTGTATGGCCATGTGATGCGGGTCGATCCTGCTCAGCCCCGCGACCCTGACCGGGATCGCTTTGTGCTGTCCAAGGGCCACTGCACCCCCGCCCTTTATCCCAACCTGGCGCTGAAGGGCTATTTCCCCGTGGAGGAACTGAAGCTGTTCCGTTCCATCAAGGGCGAGATGTCGGGCCACGCGGAGATGCGCCATGTCAAGGGCGTGGATATGTCTACCGGCTCTCTGGGCCAGGGAATCTCCGCCGCTGTGGGCATGGCCCTGGCGGGGAAGGCGGACAACAAGGATTACCGGGTGTACACCCTGTTGGGCGACGGTGAGATCGAAGAGGGCCAGGTGTGGGAGGCCGCCATGTCTGCGGCCAAGTTCCATTTGGACAACCTGTGCGCCATTGTGGACGTAAACGGTCTGCAAATCGACGGCCCTACGGCCCAGGTCATGCCCTCCGAACCTCTGGACAAGAAGTTTGAGGCCTTCAACTGGAATGTGATCCATGTGGACGGCCATGATTTCAACGCGCTGGGAGAGGCCTTTGAAGCCGCTGCCGCCTGCAAGGGCAAGTCCACCGTGCTGTTGGCCAAGACGGTCAAGGGCAAGGGCGTCTCCTTTATGGAGGGAGATTATGGCTGGCACGGCAAGGCGCCCAACGCCGAGCAGTATGAGAAAGCCCATGCGGAGCTGGCCGCGACGCTGGCGGAACTGGAGGGGAAGTAAGCCATGAGTGAGAAAATCGCCACCCGTGCGGCATACGGGAAAGCCCTGGCCGAACTGGCCGACCAGTACCCGGAGCTGGTGGTGCTGGACGCCGACCTGTCCGGCTCTACCCAGAGTCAGTATTTTGCCAAGGCCCACCCGGACCGCTTTTACAACATGGGCATTGCCGAGGCCAATATGACGGTTGTGGCCGCCGGCCTGGCTACTTGCGGCAAGAAGCCCTTTACCAATACCTTTGCCATGTTTGCCGCCGGCCGGGCCTATGAGCAGGTGCGCAACTCGGTGGCCTACCCCCGCCTCAACGTGAAGATCGTGGGCTCCCACGGCGGCCTGTCCGTGGGGGAGGACGGCGCCACCCACCAGTGTATCGAGGACTACGCCCTGATGCGGGCCATCCCCAACATGATGGTGGTCTCTCCCTGCGACGGCCCCGAGATGCGTCTGGCGGTAAAGGCGCTGCTGGATTACGACGGCCCCGCCTATCTGCGGCTGGGCCGGCTGGCGGTGGAGAGCGTCACCGACGAGACCCCTGGTTATTCCTTCCAACTGGGCAAGGGCGCGCTGCTGCGGGACGGCACCGACGTCACCGTTATCGCCACCGGCATGATGGTCCAGATGGCCTGCGAGGCCGCCAAGATCCTGGCCGAGGAGGGAATTTCGGTCCGGGTCATTGATATGCACACCATCAAACCTCTGGATGGGGAGATGGTGCTGAAGGCCGCTCTGGAGACCCGGTGCATTGTCACCAGCGAAGAGCATACCGTTCTCGGTGGACTGGGCTCCGCCGTGGCTGAGTTTGTGGCGGAACACTGTCCGGTGCCTGTGGTGCGCCACGGCGTCAACGACGTATTCGGCCGCTCCGGCGAGGCCAAGGCGGTGCTGGAGGCCTACGGTCTGACCTCTGCCGGCATTGTGGAGAGGGTGCGGCAGGCCCTCAAGCTGAAAAAGTGAACATGACTGAGATCAAACTCATCTGCCTTGATATGGACGGCACCCTGCTGGACGACGACCATGCCACCGTGCCGCCCCGCAATATCGCCGCTTTGCAGCAGGCCGCGGAGCGGGGGGCGGCAGTGGCCATTGCCAGCGGTCGGGCCTGGTCCCTTCTTCAGGGCGTCAACGCGCAGCTGGGCGTGACCCGCTATGCCGTGCTTTCCAACGGCGCGGCGGTGCTGGATGTGAAGGCGGGCAAGTGGATCTACCGTCGAGCGATGGACCAGAAGGCCCGGCGGATCATCATTTCCCAACTGCTGGAGTGGGGAATTCCCTTTGAGGCCTATTGTGAAGGTGAGAATTACATCCAGGCTGACCGTGCCGAGCAGGTGTTAGCCAGCGCCCTGTCGCCGGAGTTTGCCCAGGTACTGCGCACCATGTCCTATTTTCCGGAGGATCTGAATGCCGCCCTGGACGGCAAGGGCGTGGAGAAGATCCACATCTTCCATGTACCTGATGAACTGCGTCGGCAGATGCTGGACGTTGTGGAGGCCTGCGGCCCTCTGGCGGTGACCACCTCTTTTGGGGATAATATGGAGCTTACCGCTCCTGGTGTCACGAAAGGTTCGGCGGTACAGGCCCTGTGTGCCCGGCTGGGGCTGGGGCCGGATCAGGTCATGGCCTTCGGTGATGCAGGCAACGACCTGGAGCTGCTGAGTTGGGCAAGCTGGTCCTTTGCCATGGCCAATGCCAGCGATGAGGCCAAGGCCGCCGCGCGCTATATCACCGGCACCAACCGGGAGGGCGGTGTCGGTATGGCTGTGGAACAGTATCTGCTGAATACATAATCAAACGGCGCATGACCATTGTCATGCGCCGTTTTTCCTCATAGTTGATTTTAGCGGGCGACGGAAGAGAAGTCGGGCTGCTGTTCCGGTTCGGTCTGACGGATTTTATGAAGGTATCGCAGCAGGAAGAACAGGGTGATAACCAGGCAGATTCCCTCGGAGAACAGGGGAGAGAGCCAGATGCCCGTATCGCCCAGCACTTTGGACAGGACCACCAGGCAGCCGGAGATGAGTACCAGGCCTCGGCCAAAGGAAATAGTGAGAGCAGGGAAGGGGTGCTCTATGGCGGTAAAGAAGCCGGAGATCAAGACGTTAAAGCCCATAAGCAGGAAGGCGGGAGCATAGAGCCGGAGCGCATTGACGGTGTATCCGAAGAGCGGATCGGCCGGCTCCAGAAAGAGGCCTACAATGGGACCGGCCAGCAGCTGGCAGATGATGAAGAAGCCTACTCCTGCCACTGCCACCAGCTTGATGCCGTAAGACAGGAATTTGTGGCACAGGGGCCGCTGTCCCGCGCCAAGATAGAAGCTGGACAGAGGCTGGACCCCGTGGGCAGTGCCGATCATGGTCATGAGCACCAGAGTGTTGACATAGCTGATGATGGTGTACGAGGTGAGGGCGGCCTCGCCGGACACCTGCAGGATAGTCTGATTGAACAGAAAAATTACCAGGCCGTTGGAGAACTCGCTGAGTCCGTCGGAGGTACCCAAGGGGATGATCCGGCGGTAAGCTCCAAAGTCGGGCTTGAAACGGCCAAAGCGCAGAGGGTTGGGGTGGCGCACGAAGTAGATGACAAAGATCACAGTGGAGGTGACCTGAGACAAGCCGGTGGCCAGAGCCGCACCCCACACGCCCCAGTGGAAGTGCATCACAAACACATAATCCAGCACCACATTCATAATGGCACAGGACAGTACGCCGATGGTGCTGACGTGAGGGGCGCCGTCTGCCTTCACCTGAACCTCAAGGTTGTAAGACACGGTAAAAAAGACGGAGAAGCAGGCGATAATACCTACATATTCCTTTACCAGCGGCAGCAGGTCCCCAGTGGCGCCCAGGAACAGGGCCACCCGCTCCAGGTTGAGCAGTACCGCTGCCGTCAGCACCAGGGACAGGACAATGACCACCGCCAGGTTCTGATTGAAGTAGTTGCGAGCCCTGTCCTCATCTCCCTGCCCCAGTGCCAGAGACAAAACGGTGGAGGTGCCGGTGGCCAGCAGGATGCCGATGGTGAAGATGAGCGACACGAATGGCATGGACAGATTCACTGCCCCCAGAGCGTGGCTGCCCACGCCGTGAGCAACGAAAATGCCGTCCACCATGGTGTACAGGGAGAAGATCCACATGGAGACGATGGATGGAACGGTAAACTTGAAAAACTTAGCAACCAGATTCACGGGTAAAACCTCCTCTTACTGGGGATATCATAAACCCTCGTACCATCCGAAAGTCAAGAGCGGGAGGCAAAAAAGTTGAAAGAATTTTATCAGATCCATGAGTTGGCCAAATTGTTCGACCTGTGTCCCGATACTCTGCGCTATTATGAGGAGAAGGGACTGCTTCACCCGGTGCGGGGAGAGAACCGCTACCGGATGTACGGCATTCAAGATGTGTGTACTCTGAATATCATTCGCTCACTGCGGGAGCTGGATCTGCCCACCCGGGAGATTGGCGCTTATCTGAAGCGGCGGAGCGTGGGGGAGACCCTGGAGCTGCTGGATCGGGAGGAGGCGCTGCTCAAGCGCCGGATGGAGGAATTGGAGGCCGCCCGCGGCGAGGCGGAGGACCGCCGCCGGCGGCTGGAGCGATATCGGGGCGTGGCTGCGGGCAGGACGGAACTGGTGGAGGAGCCGGAGCGGCCCTATGTTTTCCTGGAGAAGGATTTCATATTGGAAAAGGAGATCGACTTCCAGCTCAAGCGGCTGGAGCAGCGCCACCAGGACTATATCCAGGTCATTGGAAGCCAGTGTATGGGCGCGGTCATGGATGAGCAGAGCCTGGCGCGTGGGATCTACAACCACTTTTCCCGGGTCTTTTTCCTGACCAGTCCCGGCCTGCCCTATGACGACGAACTGCCGGCGGGGGAGTATGCAAGATTGTACTATCGCGGCCCGTACGACCGCTTACAGATCCATCTGGAACAGCTGATGTCGGGAATAGCAGGGCTTGGCCGCCGGCCTGCGGGTCCTCCGCTGGAACTCTACCGCATCGACGCCCACGATACCAATCTGGAGGAGGAGTATGTGACCGAATTGCAGGTGCGCCTTGCCCCCTAGACGTCTGTCTCTGTCCCGCATGAGTCTGGACCGCAGGGTAGACAGACAGCCAATAGAGAAGAAGTATTTGTGAGACAGTGTCTCATCTGGTATAATAGAAAGACAAAGAATAAACCGCATTGTGGTTTATTTGCGGGGCTTTGCCACACAGCTATGATCAAGCAGAAAGGACAGGTGCTGCAATGGCCGCAAAGACGCTGTATACCGTGGTCGTGGCGGATGATGAGGACGAGCTGCGGGAAGCGGTATGTACCATGATCCCCTGGCAGGAGTATGGTTTCTGCCTGGTCGGGAGCGCCAGCAACGGCCTTGACGCACTCCAGTTGGTGGAGAAACATGAGCCTGATCTGCTGCTGACCGACATCCGGATGCCCTTTATTTCCGGCATCGAACTGGCGCGGCAGGTGCGTGAGGTGCGGCCTGCCACCAACATTGCCTTTTTAAGCGGATATGATGATTTTGAGTACGCCAAGCAGGCCATCCAATACAACATTATCAGCTATATGCTCAAGCCCCTGACTATGGAAGGCCTGGGGGCGGAATTGCGTATCATCCGGCAAAAGATTGACGCGCAGTTTGCCATGTTTCGCCAGACGGCGCCGGAAAGCGGCGGGCTGGATCTGCGGGCGGCCATGCTGATGCCGTTGGTGCTGGACGATTACGCCGAGCCGGAGCAAGAGGCTCAGGCCAAGGTGTATGGGCGTCAATGCGGCCTTTTGCGGGATGCGGACGATGAGCCGTGCTATACCGTAATGGTTTCCACGCTGCTGGACGAGAACGGGGCAAACTGTACCGAGCCGTCCTTTGTGGCCTCGGTAGACCGGCTGGCTTCCAAATACTTGCGCAGCGTCAGCTTTTTTGCGTCGGGAAAGGTCATCTCGGTGCTGATGGGTAATCCATCAGATTTTGAAGAGTATCTGCATATTCTGGCAGACGAGATTCCCCAGATGGCTGCCCGGGTGTTGGGTACCCGCTGCCGGATCGGCGTCAGCCGTGTGGTGTCTGCCCTGACCGGGCTGCACGGGGCCTACCGGGAGGCAATGGAGGCCCTGCGACAGGGCGACAGGAGCGAGAGCGGAGCCCAGTTTATCAGCGACCTTGCCACTGTCGCCAAAGGTGGAAGCCCGTTATGTAAACGCGCGCTGGAGGCGCTGGACCAACATTATATGGATGCTGATCTCTCACTGGTGTCCCTCAGTGGGATGTTGGCGGTCAGCCCCAACCACCTGAGCGCCTGCATCAAAAAATATACGGGCGAGACCTTTATCAATATCCTGATCCGCAAGCGCATGGAAGCGGCGCGGGAGCTGCTGGCCGTTTCCGGCCTTAAGATCCAGGAGATTTCTCAGAGGTGCGGATATACAGATCAGCATTATTTCAGCTACTGTTTTAAAAAATACAGCGGCGAGTCGCCTAATGCCATGCGGCGCCGGCTGGACGCGGAAAAGGCGGGTGAAAGGCCTTGAGAAGAGCAATGTCACGGACCGGCCTGCGTATCACCACCATCCTGGTTTTTATGGTGGTGGGCATTGTGGCCGTCATTTTGTGCTGCTGCATTTTTCTGTTTCTGGATCGTTATCATAATGCTATGGTGCAAAACGCAAAAACCAGCAGCACACAGGCCGTGTCCCAGGTGTCTACTACGGTGGGTAATTATTTGCAGGATATGGATCAGGCCATGGATCTGGTGGAAGGGTCTATGCTGGAAAGTGCGGACAGTCGTGATAAGCTGCTGTCCGCCTTTTTAAACTTTCGTCCTGATGTGGTGGCGGTGACCAGCTATTCAGCCGACGGTGCTTTGCTGGAATGCTGGTCTTTGGGCAGAACGCCCCGGGAGCCTATCTATCACAATTTATCCTTTGACCTGGAAAAAGCCCGGACTGCCGGAACTGCATACATGACGGCACCTCATGTGGAGAGTATTTTTGAAAGTTATTATCCCTGGGTGGTGACCATGACCGCCCCTCTGGAGCAGGAGAGCGAGGCGGCCTGGGTGTCCCTGGATCTGAGCTTTTCCAGTATTTCCAGCTACATCAATAACGTCAGTATTGGACAGAGAGGCTACTGCTTTTTGATGGACGGGGAGGGGAATATCGTCTACCACCCCCAGCAGCAGCTGCTGTATGCGGGTCTGAAGTCGGAAAACACCGCTGCACTGGCCGGTATGGAGGATGGCTCCTATGCCGACGACACTGTCATCTATAGCCTTACCAGCGTGGAAGGCAGCGGCTGGCGGGTGGTAGGCGTCAGCTATGTGGACGAGTTGGTCAACCGCAATGTAAGCGAAATGATTCAGCTGTCTGTTCTGCTGGCGGCAGTGGTTCTGGCGGCGGCGGTACTGACCAGCTGGCTGCTCTTCCGCCTGCTGGGCCGCCCGCTGCGGGGGCTTGCGTCCGCCATGGAGAACTTTGAGACCGATGCAGACCACTTTACCTATCATCCGGTGGGCGGTACCCGGGAAGTGCAGGAACTGTCGGATTCCTTTGAACATATGGTACTGCGGATCCAGCAGCTCATGTCCACCGTGCGGGAAGAGGAGATCAACCTGCGCAAAACGGAACTGAAGGCGCTACAGGCCCAGATCAATCCCCATTTTCTGTATAATACCTTGGACTCCATCGCCTGGATGTGCGAGCAGGGCCGCAACGTTGACGCGGTCAAGATGGTTCACGCACTGGCCCGGCTGTTCCGGATCAGTATCAGCAAAGGCCATGAGCTGATTCCCATTGCCAAGGAGATCGAACATGCCGAAAGCTATCTCCAGATCCAAAAGTACCGTTATAAAAATCAGTTTACCTACGATTTTGACGTGGATCCGGAGTGCCTGCACTATTATTGCAATAAGATCACCCTTCAACCAATTATAGAAAACGCCATTAACCACGGACTGGATCTGCTGGTGGACGAGGGGCATATCGGCGTACAGGTGCGTCAGGACGGCGCCGATATCGTATTTTGCGTCCAGGACAACGGCGTGGGTATGGGGGAGGAACAGCTCCGCTCTATCATGGAGCATGGCCCCAAAGATCGAACCGGCATTGGCATCAAAAATGTCAATGACCGGCTGAAGATCTATTTCGGCAAACAATACGGGCTGCATATCACCAGTGAGCGGGATGTGGGTACCTGTGTAGAGATCCGTATGCCGAAGGTACAGGAGGGGGACTATGAGGCGAAATAAATGTGCCGCCATATTGGCCGCGGCCGTACTCTGCACAAGTTTGGGCGGGTGTACCTCCGGCACATCTACCGCCCAGCAGCATACGGTGGCGTTGGTGGCAAAATCCACTGAGACGGAGTTTTGGCTGTCGGTCTTTGCGGGTGCGGAGGCCGCGGCTACTGAGTATAACCTGAAACTGACCATCGTGGGACCGGAAACCGAAGAGGACTATGAGACACAGAATCAGATGGTGGAGGATGCGGTGGCAGCCGGCGCGGAGGCTATTGTCTTTTCTGCCATTGATTATGAAAACAATGCCGATGCCATCAACGCTGCCGCCCAGGCGGGGGCCAGGATTGTGGCGATTGACAGTAACGTTGCCTCTGACGCGGTCAGCACTTACATTGGTACCGACAACTATGCAGCCGGTCAAATGGCGGCCCAGGCCGCGCTGGATCGTATGGACGGGGCGTTGAAGGTTGGTATTGTCAATTATGATATCAGCAGCGCCAACGGTCAGGAGCGGGAGCGGGGAGCCACCGATCTCTTTTTAGAGAGCGGTCGGGCCGAGGTCGTGGCAGTGATCAATACGCTGGCGGAGGCGGGACATGCCCAGGCCGACACTGCCGTCATGCTGGAGGCTTATCCGGAAATCAACGTGCTGCTTGCCTTGAATGAACCTACCAGCGTGGGAGCGGCTCGGGCGGTAGAGGAACTGGGGCTTTCCGACCAGGTGTTTTTAGTGGGATTTGATTCCAATGTGGCCACCGTAGATGGCCTGCAGGAGGGCAGTGTGGATGCGCTGGTGGTACAGAATCCCTATGCCATGGGATATCTGGGCGTGGAGAGCGCGTATAAACTTCTGGCGGGGCAGAGCGGCGGACTGGAACAAATTGTGGATACATCGACCCAAATCGTGGATCGCAGTAATCTTTTTTCGATGGATAGTCAAAAGGCGTTGTTTGCCTTCGAACAACGTCTAGAATGATCAGTTTGCATAATTGAAGGGGGCAAAATTTTCCACTATTGTCTCTTGTTCATAAAATTTTACCCCTCTTTCAGTGAATTTTCACCTTGTTTTTCCAGGGAATTTCCATTAAGATTGTAATGTGTAAGGCGCGGGTTTAAGGAAAGCCCCGCAAAATCCCAAGGAAAAAGGAGAAGAATTGCTATGAAGAAGAGAATTCTTGCACTGTCCCTGTCCGCTGTCATGGCACTCAGCCTGGCCGCTTGCGGCGGTGGCGACACCACCGAGCCTGCTGGCAACACCGGCTCCACTGACACTCCTTCCACCGGCGCTCCTGTTACCGAGGTCGCCAACAAGGATAAGCCCCTGGTGTGGTTCAACCGTCAGCCCTCCAACAGCACGACTGGCGAGCTGGACATGGCTGCTCTGAGCTTCAACGACAACACCTACTATGTGGGCTTTGACGCCAACCAGGGTGCTGAGCTGCAGGGTACCATGATCGTGGACTACATCAAGGCTCATGCTGCTGAGATCGACAAGAACGGCGACGGCATCATCGGCTATGTTCTGGCTGTGGGCGACATCGGCCACAACGACTCCATCGCCCGTACCCGCGGCGTCCGCGCTGCTCTGGGCACCGGCGTTGAGAAGGACGGCGTCATCGACAGCACTCCTGTGGGCACCAACGTTGACGGCACCTCTTCCTATGTACAGGATGGCAAGATCGAGGTTGAGGGCAAGACCTACACTGTCCGTGAGCTGGCTTCTCAGGAGATGAAGAACTCCGCCGGCGCCACCTGGGACGCCGCCACCGCCGGCAACGCCATCGGCACCTGGGCTTCCTCCTTCGGTGATCAGATCGACATCGTGGCCTCCAACAACGACGGCATGGGCATGGCCATGTTCAACGCCTGGTCCAAGGAGAACAGCGTTCCCACCTTCGGCTATGACGCCAACTCCGACGCCGTTGCCGCTATCGCGGAAGGTTACGGCGGCACCATCAGCCAGCACGCCGACGTGCAGGCCTACCTGACCCTGCGTGTGCTGCGCAACGCTCTGGACGGCGTGGATATTGACACCGGTATCGGCACCGAGGACGACGCCGGCAACGTGCTGAGCGAGGACGTGTTCTACTATGACGAGGCCACTCGTTCTTACTACGCTCTGAACGTGGCTGTCACCGCCGACAACTATCAGGACTTCCTGGACTCCACTGTGACCTACGAGCCCGTTTCCAAGCAGCTGGACGCCACTGCTCACCCCACCAAGAACGTGTGGCTGAACATCTACAACTCCGCCGATAACTTCCTGGGCTCCACCTATCAGCCCCTGCTGCAGAAGTACGACGATCTGCTGAACCTGAACGTGGAGTACATCGCCGGCGACGGTCAGACCGAGTCCAACATCACCAACCGTCTGGGCAACCCCAGCGCCTATGACGCCTTCGCCATCAACATGGTGAAGACTGACAACGCCGCTTCCTACACCGGCATTCTGAGCCAGTAATCCACCGGCTGACGCAGACGGATCTGCGTTAGAAATAAGAAGGAATAACTGCTGCTATTAGGGAGAAGGAATTCTCCGTACGGGAGGAGGAACTCTCCGTTCGGGAGAAGGAATTCTCCCTAATAGCAGTTATCATGAAAATCCGGCAGAATCAGATTTTTCGCTGAAACTGCTAATATGCATAAACGGGAGTAACGAGAATGGCAGATGCGAAAGATGATATTGTCCTGTCAATCCGTGGTATGTCTAAATCCTTTGGCCGGAACCGGGTGCTGGATCACATCAATCTGGATGTAAAGCGGGGGACAGTCATGGGGCTTATGGGCGAGAACGGCGCCGGTAAGTCTACCATGATGAAATGCCTCTTTGGTACTTACCAGAAGGATGAGGGCAAGATCTTCCTCAATGGCAAGGAGATCAGCTTTTCCGGCCCCAAGGACGCTCTGGAAAACGGAATTGCCATGGTACACCAGGAGTTGAACCAGTGCCTGGAACGAAACGTCATTGACAACCTGTTTCTGGGCCGCTATCCCACCAACTCTGCAGGTATTGTGGATGAAGGCGGGATGAAGAAAAAGGCTTCCGAGCTGTTCCGAAAGCTCGGGATGACCGTCAACCTGACCCAGCCCATGCGGAATATGTCTGTCTCCCAGCGGCAGATGTGCGAGATTGCCAAAGCAATTTCTTACAATTCTCAGGTCATTGTCCTGGACGAACCCACTTCCTCTCTGACTGTGCAGGAGGTGAACAAGCTCTTTGAAATGATGCGGATGCTGAAAGCGCAGGGTATCTCTCTCATTTATATCTCCCATAAGATGGATGAGATTTTTGAGATCTGTGATGAGATCTCTGTCCTGCGTGACGGCAACCTGGTCATGACCAAGAACGCCAAGGACACCAACATGAACGAACTGATCACGGCTATGGTGGGCCGTTCTCTGGAGAGCCGATTCCCGCCGGTGGACAACCAGCCTGGGGATACGATTCTCTCTGTCCAACACCTTTCCACCAAGTATGCGCCCCATCTTCAGGACATCACCTTTGAGGTCCGGGAAGGCGAAATTTTTGGCCTGTACGGGTTGGTGGGCGCCGGGCGTACCGAGTTGCTGGAGACCATCTTCGGTGTACGGACCCGGGCAGCCGGGCGCGTCTATTTCAAAAACCGGCTCATGAATTTCGGCAACGCCAAGGAGGCTATTGAACACGGATTTGCTATGATTACGGAGGAGCGTAAGGCCAACGGCCTGTTCCTGAAATGTGATCTTACCTTTAACACTACCATTGCCAATCTGAAGCAATACAAATCCGGCGTGGCCCTCTCCAACCCCAAGATGGTAAAGGCGACTAACAAAGAGATCAAGGTCATGCATACCAAGTGTATGGGGCCGGACGATATGATCACCAGCCTTTCCGGCGGCAACCAGCAGAAGGTCATCTTTGGTAAATGGCTGGAGCGGGAACCCCAGGTCTTTATGATGGACGAGCCCACCCGCGGCATCGACGTGGGTGCAAAGTATGAGATCTATGAGTTGATCATCAATATGGCAAAACAAGGAAAGACCATTATTGTGGTCTCTTCTGAAATGCCTGAGATTCTCGGTATCACAAACCGCATTGGCGTTATGTCCAACGGGCATCTTTCCGGAATCGTGAACACCAAGGAAACCGATCAGGAAGAGCTGCTGCGGTTGAGTGCAAAATACCTATAATGGGAGAAATTGCATATGGTAGCAGAAAACACGAAAATTCTTACGGCAGAGCAAGAAGCGCAGCTTCTTAAGCCGATTGATGAGTATGTTGGCTCCATCCAGGCAAAGATCAATGATCTGCGGGTGGATGGTACCGATAAGGTCATCGAGTTCCAGAACAACATTGACAATCTGAAGCGCGACCGTATCTATACGCCTGAGGAAAAAGCCCAGAAGATGAAAGAATATCAGGCTGGGCTGGAGAAGGCCAAGGTGGTTGAGGCCAAAAACAAGGAGCAGATCGCCAAATTGATCGGCGAGGCCGAGGCCTATCTGAAAGCGCACTTTAACACCGATTATTATCAGGCGGTTACGGCCAGCTGTAAGGTAGAGAAGCAGCAGGCCCTGGCCAACTACGGCGCGGCGGTGGCCCAGCTCAATAAGGAACACCAAGAGACGGTTTCCAAGCTGAGTGATCCTCATGAGATTAAAGACGAGAAGTACGTCCACAAAAACCGCCTGTTTGATGCAAAAATGAAGCGGACCAAGGATCTGCAGGAGGTCAAGGACCGTCGTCACGCCGCTTTCGATCACAAGTTCCACCTGATCGACATGCTGCGGATGAGCAAGTTCACCTTCGGCGAATCTATGGCACAGAAGTGGGAGAACTACAAGTACACATTTAATCGCCGTGACTTCCTGCTGAGAAACGGCCTGTACATTGCCATCATCATCATCTTCATTGCACTTTGTATCCTGACTCCTGTGCTGAAAGGCCCCAGCGTGCAGCTGCTGACAGTAAACAACATCCTCAACATTCTGCAGCAGGCATCCCCCAGAATGTTCCTGGCTCTGGGCGTGGCAGGCCTGATCCTGTTGGCCGGTACCGACCTGTCTATCGGGCGTATGGTCGGTATGGGCATGACGGCGGCTACCATCGTAATGCACCAGGGCATCAATACCGGCTCTGTGTTCGGTCATGTCTTTGACTTCACTGCTCTGCCGGTTATCGTCCGGGTGTTCCTGGCCCTGGTGGTCTGTGTCGTGCTGTGTACCATCTTTACCACCATCGCCGGCTTCTTCACCGCAAAGTTCAAGATGCATCCCTTTATTTCCACCATGGCCAATATGCTTGTCATCTTTGGCCTGGTGACTTACTCCACCAAGGGCGTCTCCTTCGGCGCCATTGACCCCAGCATCCCCAAGATGATCATTCCCCGCATCAACAATTTCCCCACCATTATTCTGTGGGCGGTTGCGGCTGTGGCTGTGGTGTGGTTTATCTGGAACAAGACCACCTTTGGTAAGAACCTGTATGCTGTGGGTGGTAACCCGGAGGCTGCCGCGGTTTCCGGTATCTCCGTATTCAAGGTCACCGTGGGCGCCTTTGTCCTGGCCGGCGTACTCTATGGTTTCGGCTCCTGGCTGGAGTGCCTGCGTATGACGGGTTCTGGTTCCGCCGCTTACGGCCAGGGCTGGGAAATGGACGCCATCGCGGCCTGCGTGGTGGGCGGCATCTCCTTTACCGGCGGTATCGGTAAGATTTCCGGCTGTGTAGTGGGCGTGTTTATCTTCACGGCTCTGACCTACTCTCTGACTACGCTGGGCATCGACACCAACCTGCAGTTTGTGTTCTCCGGCATCATCATCCTGGTGGCTGTTATGCTGGACTGCCTGAAGTACGTGCAGAAGAAGTAATTGCATCCAGTGAAAGCGTGAAGCCGCTGCAAGGCAGACGCGGGGGACCGCTCTGCTTTGCGGCGGCTCTGTTTGACTAGTACAAGAAAAAAGTGTATGCTGTGTTTTGAAAACAGTGTCCCGACAAGCCGGGATAGAAAAGGAGAGAGGTTAACCATGCAAGAACTGGGCGCTGTACGCTGCGCGCTGGAGGCCGGGGAGTTGGATGCCCCGCTGAAGAGCCTGCTGTGCCGGGACCTTGCCGCCGGTCGTAAACGGGTGTCGGAGCTGCTGGATTGCTTCCAAACGTGTTTCGGGGTGGGGGATACGACTCCTGTGACCCTGTGTTCCGCGCCGGGCCGTACCGAGATCTGCGGCAACCACACTGACCACCAACATGGGCGGGTGCTGGCCGGCGCGGTGGATCTGGACTTTTTGGCCTGCGCCGCCCTCAACGGCACCAACACCATCCGCTTTCAGTCTCAGGGTTGGCCCCTGGTGGAGGTTGCGCTGGATACCTTGGAACCGGTGGAAGGGGAGAAGGAGTCTACCGCCGCTCTGGTGCGTGGTGTGGCTGCTCAGGCGGCCCAGCGGGGCTATCCTGTGGCTGGTTTTGATGTGTATGCGGTCTCCGATGTATTGCCAGGCTCCGGACTGTCCTCTTCCGCGGCCTGCGAGGTGTTGCTGGGCGTTATTGCCAACCACCTGTTTTGCCGGGACGAGCTGGATGCGGTGACCATTGCCCAGATGGGCCAGAAGGCGGAGAACCTCTATTTTGGCAAGCCCAGCGGCCTGATGGATCAGACTGCCTCTTCGGTAGGGGGCGCGGTAGCCATTGACTTTGCGGACCCCGCTGCTCCTGTGGTACGGTCGGTGGCGGTGGATCTGGCCGGATTGGGCTACGCCCTGTGCATCATTGATTCAGGCGCCAGCCATGCCGACCTGACGGCGGAGTATGCCGCGGTACCTCAGGAGATGGGGGCGGTGGCGGCTTATTTCGGTAAGCAGGTGCTGCGTGAGGTGGAGGAATCCCAGGTACTCCAGGCCATGCCCCAGCTGCGCAAAGCGGTGGGAGACCGGGCGGTACTCCGTGCCCTTCACTTCTTTGCTGATGACAAGCGTGTGGAGCGGGAGGCCGACGCCCTGGAGCAGGGAGACATGGAAACCTTCCTGACAGTGGTGAACCAGTCGGGCCGTTCTTCATGGGAACTGCTGCAGGATATTACCCCTATTGGCGCGGTGAAGGAGCAGGCTATGGCGGTGGCCCTTGCCGTGGCTGAACGTGCCCTGGCAGGCCGGGGCGCCTGCCGGGTCCACGGCGGCGGATTTGCGGGCACCATCCAGGCTTTCGTGCCGCTGGATCTGCTGGATAGCTTCCGGAAGCAGGTGGAGAGCAGCCTGGGCGAGGGCAGCTGCCATGTGCTGTCCATCCGTCCTGTGGGTGGTACGGTTCTCTGGCCCTGAGTAAGAACATATTGTATGATGTGAAAGGAGCGCGTAAGAACGATGGCGATCTTAGTATTGGGGGGGGCCGGGTATATCGGCTCCCACACAGTGTATGAACTGATAGACGCCGGTCGGGACGTGGTGGTGGCGGACAATTTGCAGACCGGCTTCAAGGCCGCCGTCCATCCCAAGGCAAAGTTTTACCAGCTGGACATCCGGGATCGGGGCGCTCTGGATACCCTGTTCCAGGCCGAGGACATCGAAGGCGTTATCCACTTTGCCGCCTCTTCCCAAGTGGGGGAGTCCATGTCCGATCCCCTGAAATACTATGACAACAACCTCCACGGCACGATGGTTCTGCTTCAGTCTATGGTGGCTCATGGAGTGGATAAGATTGTGTTCTCCTCCACCGCTGCTACTTATGGCGAACCGGAACGGGTACCCATCCTGGAGGATGACCGTACCGTGCCCACCAACTGCTACGGCCAGACCAAGCTGGCTATGGAACATATGATGAACTGGGTGTCCCGTGCCCACGGATTGAAATATGTTGCTTTGCGTTACTTCAATGCCTGCGGCGCCCATGTCTCCGGCCAGATTGGCGAAGCCCATGATCCGGAGACCCACCTGATCCCCATTATCCTCCAGGTGCCTCTGGGCCAGCGGGATGCGGTCAGCGTCTTTGGCGACGACTATCCTACCAAAGACGGCACCTGCATCCGGGATTATATCCACGTTACCGATTTGGCTCAGGCCCACATTCTGGCCCTGGATTATCTGCTGCGCGGCGGAGAGAACAATGTGTTCAACCTGGGCAACGGCGTGGGCTTTACCGTAAAGGAAGTGGTGGACGTAGCCAGGGCAGTTACCGGCCACCCCATTCCGGCCAAGATGGCCCCCCGCCGGGCGGGCGATCCCGCCCAGCTCATCGCTTCGTCGGAGAAGGCCATCCGGGTGCTGGGCTGGCAGCCCAAGTACAACGACCTGAACACCATCGTGGCCTCTGCCTGGGCCTGGCATCAGAGCCATCCCCACGGCTTTGAGGAGGGCTGAGCATGGAGCGAGACCAGGCCATTGCCAAGCTGATATCCTATGCGCTGGGCAAAGGATTGATCCAGCCGGAGGATCAGGCATGGGCTGTGAATACCCTGCTGGACATCCTAGGGGTGGACAGCTGTGCCCTTCCAGAGGTGGGGACGGTGGGGGAGGAGCTGCCTGTCATTCTGGGCGCCCTCACTGACGATGCCTGCGCCCGGGGAATGCTGATCGAAGATACCGTGACCTACCGGGACTTATTCGATACCCGGCTCATGGGCGCCCTTACCCCACGGCCCGCCCAGGTGATTGACACCTTCAACCACCTGTACCGGCAGGACCCCAAGGCAGCTACCGATTGGTACTACAAATTTAGTCAGGACACCAACTATATCCGTCGGGATCGCATTGCCAAGGATGTGCAGTGGAAGGCGGAGACGGAATACGGGGAATTGGACATTACCATCAATCTGTCCAAGCCGGAGAAGGACCCCAAGGCCATCGCGGCGGCCCGCAACCTGCCAGCCTCCGCCTACCCTCAGTGCCAGCTGTGTGCCGAGAACGAGGGCTATGCCGGACGGGTGAACCATCCTGCCCGGCAAAACCACCGCATTGTGCCCATTACCATCAATGGGTCTCCATGGTTTTTACAGTATTCGCCCTATGTATATTACAATGAACACTGCATTTGCCTGAACAAGGTCCATACCCCCATGAAAATCGACAGGGCCTGCTTTGGTAAGCTGCTGGATTTTGTCAGGCAGTTTCCCCATTACTTTGTAGGTTCCAACGCCGATTTGCCCATTGTGGGCGGGTCTATCCTGGCCCACGACCATTTTCAGGGCGGACGGTATACCTTTGCTATGGAGAAGGCTCCGGTGGAGACGCCCTTTACGTTCTCCGGTTATGAGGATGTGAAGGCGGGCATTGTTAAGTGGCCCATGTCGGTGGTGCGGCTTGCCTGCGCAGATCCCAATCGGCTTATCGACCTGGCTGACCGCATCCTGACCAGCTGGCGGGGTTATACCGACGAGAGCGCCTTCATCTATGCCGAGACCGACGGGGAGCCCCACAACACCATCACCCCCATCGCCCGGCGGCGGGGGAGCGACTATGAGCTGGATCTGGTGCTGCGCAACAACATCACCACCCAGGAGCATCCCCTGGGGGTCTATCACCCCCACGCCGAACTCCATCATATCAAGAAGGAGAACATTGGCCTCATTGAAGTGATGGGGTTGGCGGTACTGCCTGCCCGGCTCAAGACCGAGCTGGCGGCGGTGGCGGACAAGCTGGCCCAGGGCGGCGACCTGCGGGCCGATCCGTTGACGGCGGCCCACGCGGACTGGGCGGAGGGCTTTGCCTCCAACTACACCATTACCCCGGACAACGCCCTGGACGTGGTCTACCATGAGACCGGACTGGTGTTTGCCAAGGTTTTGGAGCAGGCTGGTGTCTATGCACGGACACCGAAAGGGAAAGAAGATTTCCTTCGGTTCTTGAAACAGGTATAAAAAACAGGTGAAAGCCCCTTTGGGCCGCGTTGACGGTCCAAAGGGGCTTTTTATTTACGTTTGGCATGGATAAAAGGTTGCAGGAACATATGCCGCATAAGGACAAACGTTGTCGGAATAAAGTGGGACTATGGAGGTGTGACAAATGATTCCTGCATGGATCCTGCTGCTGCTCAATCAGTTCTTTTTCACGCTGCGGCTGTCGGGGGGTGGAAACGGTTCCTTCCCCCGGCCATTGAAGGCGGAGGAGGAGCGCCGTTGTCTGGAACTGGCGGCCAAGGGTGATTTGGAGGCCCGCAATAAACTTATTGAACACAATCTGCGTTTGGTAGCCCACATCGTAAAAAAATACTATACCCCCAATGGAGATCAGGATGATCTGATCTCCATTGGAACCATCGGTCTCATCAAGGGGATCAGTACCTTTAAGCCGGACAAAAAGGTACGCCTTGCCACTTATGCGTCCCGCTGTATTGAAAATGAGATTCTGATGCACTTTCGGGCTCAGCGTAAAACGCAGGGGGAGGTATCGCTGTCCGATGCCATTGACGGTGACGGAGACGGGAACTCTTTGTCGCTGATGGATACCATTCGCGTGGATGACGATATGCTGGAAGAACTGGATGCCAGAGATGCCTGTCTCCGGGTGCGGCAGTGTATCAAACAGTGCCTGGATCAGCGGGAAGCTGCTATTATTACCTTGCGCTACGGACTCAATGAATGCCAACCCCTTACCCAGCGCGAGGTAGCAGTGCGCTGCGGCATATCGCGTTCCTATGTATCCCGCCGCCGTTAATGTAAGCGAAGCCCGGAAAGCCTTGTAGGACAAGGTTTCCGGGCTTTGAGTGTAACTGGGGGTAGCACCGCGGTTATTGTAAGTGGTGAAGATTTTAGGAAGATAGGCGGTCATTCATCATTTATTAGAAGATTAACCAAGCAAGTATTCGCAAACAGCCGCTACAGCAGCATTCTTCATTTGTCTTGCACGTACATCAGCGACATATCGAGCCTCTTTTAATTTATTTTCCTCGACATCAACTAATTCGCCGATAGTTTTAATGCCAAGTTCATGAAGTTTCCCTTTTTGCCAATCAGTTAAATCGAGTGTATCAATACTTTTTTTAAATTGCTTGACTATGGCTGTATTTCTCGTCGAATCAACAATGGTTCCTTTCAACTTATCAAAGGAAGGATAGTTGCTTCCGTATTCTGTCATTCTTTTTATACTTAACCGCTTTGCAATAGAATGAGCAGTTGTAGCGGGAGTTGCCTCTTGTGCAAATAAACAACCCTCATTAACTTCATAACGCGAACCTAGTTCACTACGAGTGGCCCTTATGCCAGAAGAGTGTTCACTGATTATTCCGGTATATTCCAGTAGACGTAATGCTTCTTTTACCTCCTGAGGCGCATTTCTATGAACCCAAAAAAACGAACTTGTAGCTCCATCTTCTCCTTTTTCTAGTATTGATTTATCATTTTTTGCTTTGATTTCAGGGATAACTTCTGTTTCAACGAAATCTCGTCCCCAATCAATGAGTTTTGCATATCCTGGATATTTTTCGGATAAATTGGAGTGTTCCGCCCAAAGTGATTCTCTATAATATTCACGGACTACTTTGTTAACGGCGGAAGAGTCTAATTGGCCGGCCATTTCAACCGTCTTCAGGAGATGGCGTGGATTTCCCCCAGAGGCATATGCAAGAATTGAAAAGTTCTCTCCTCGCCTGGACAATGTTGCGGAGAGAGCGCTATCTTTGGCCTGCCGCAATACCATTCCTTTCATAGTTTCAATATAGTTAGAATCAGTTATAGAGCGATTCAATGTAATTCTAACAGCATCGTGTAGTGGTTCAAAAGTGTCTCCATATACAGTGACCCCCGGGTAAACAGCAGCATTACATTTTATATATGGGGATCTTAAATCTCTAAATAGGGTGAAGAATTCCCGCTGTTGTTGGGGATAGAAAACATGTGCCGCTTCATCTATAAAAAGCACGATTCGTTTAATATCTAGTTCTTCACACAAATCTTGAACAACATTGATAAAAGAATCTAATGTTGGGACTGTGGAATCATCAACCATTGCACCTGGATTTTTCCATGATGATTCAAATAAATCCATAACTTCTTCTAGCGCTGATTTTTCTGGCTTTATAGTGGTGCCAAGTAATACTCCCATGCTATAGTTTATGGTAGCAAGTTTCCCACGCCTTCTCAAGGCACGTTGTAATTCAGAACAAATTTTTGAAAGCATCCACGCTTGGAACTGATTTTTATTACCCGATTGCAGCAAAGATGCCTTTCTAAATGTGACAAAAACAGGAAGAATTTTATCAGTTTCAAAAAGGTCGTTTAGTTGAGCTTCAGCAACACGAAAAAGAAACGATTTGCCAACGCCACGACTACCAACTAAAAGAATTGGTGTTTGAGATTTTAACTTCCTAATGATTTCTTCATCTACGGGTGTATTGACAAACAAATCTTTGATTTGATCGGGGTTCATTTCCTCTGTTCGAAAGATAAATTCGCTCATAGATATTAGTCTCCATTTCTACCGTATAGCAGTTGAATTTCTGGTAACATCCCTATATTGTGCATAATCGCATTTTCTAATATCGGTAACAATCCTTTGCTGACAATTTGTTCTTTGAAGCGAATGACAAGAGCGATGGATAATAAATACGAGATACTTTGAAAACGTGAAATATATTGGCTTAACATATCTTGATTAAACTCATTTTGTCCAGGTAGACAGTTGATCTTACTATAATTACCATGAATATATTCGGAGCATTCTCGGTAGACATTGCTAGCGATTCCATTGAGTTCTGCGCTTCTTTCTTCGAATTCCGGAGCGTATGCGCGGATGAATGATTTGCTAAATATCCCGGTATTGCCGTCTGTTATGGCTGCCCATTTCATATCTTCTTGACCAGCTTTCCACCGTCTAAAGTAAAAGTCATTTGAGGACATATGAATTGCGTACAAACAGTGTTCTAAACATAACCTCAAGGAAATCATTGCATGCTTGTATAGTCCTTGACTACAAAACAAATTTGCTGTGGCACACTCATTTAATGAAGATTTCAATAATATGGATTGTGGAATATCTTTTAAGCATTCAACCCATGTACTAAAGTCCGTTGTAAAAAGAAAGCATCCACTAAAACCTTCAGCATATGGTGAATCCCAAGTTGCAGAAACCTGAGCTTTGAAGTTTTCTAGAATACCAAACTGTTCTTCTCTATTGCCCATTTGTATCATTCCCCTCTAAGTGAAACTAGTTTAAAATTACGATGTAGATATCGTAGTGGATCTAAATGTAATTTTCATGTAAAGCAACTATGCATTTGTAGTACTTAACTTATATGCCCAGTGACCATTTTGTTGGTATTTAATGAGAATTCCACCCATGACTAAGCTGGAAAGCATCCGGTTTGCCGTCGCCGCCGACACCACGCACAGTTCCGGCACATCGGTATTCATAATATAGTCGTGGGTTTTCAGGTACTCTTGAATCTTGTTCTAGCGGAGGGTGGCCTTATCCACTTTTCCATCACTCATTTCATCACACGTATTGATGGCATCCATGAGCGATGCCTTGATAGCGGAGAGCATAAATTCAATAAATACTGTGGACTCTTCCGCATTATTAGAGGGGGTGATGGCCGCATAATACTTTTGCTGGCGATCGTGGATGATGGACTCCACCGGGAGCCAGGCAAAGTCCGGATTCCATTTGGAAAGCAGCAGCGTATGCCACAGGCGGCCCACACGCCCATTTCCATCGGCAAAGGGGGGAATTACTTCCAACTCGTACCGAAATACGTAACTGCAAATATTTGGATTCATTTTATCATATACTGCTCATCTTTTCAATGAATACGAAACTTAATGCGACAGATATGGCGTGATATGTCAGTCCGGTATCCTCTGGATATTGTCTTCAGTTCTGTACATAACCATTTGCATATTAGCAAGAAATATATTTTTTGCGACATATTTTTTGTTGACATTATGTTCGATGTGACATATTATGGGCTTGGAGGGATGCAGCATGAGCGATTTTCAAAAATTACTGGATCAGGCGCTTGAGAAAGTAAATTTGACGCCTGTTGACGACACTCCTGAGGTTGAAGAATATAATATCGACGCCGAAGTGCGCGACTTGGTAATCTCTACCCGCAGCGCGGCCAATCTGACGCAGAAACAGTTGGCGCAGCGTTCGGGTGTATCCCAGTCGAACATCAGCAAAATTGAAAATGGGAACTATCAGCCCAGTTTGTCCACATTAAAGCGAATCGCGGGCGCGTTGGGAAAACGGCTGGTGGTCAGTTTTGAAGATTCGGAGGTGTAACTGTGGCGATCCATATTGAAAATTTGAAGATCGAACAATTCCGCGGGATTCGGCAGTTATCTGTTCCGCGCCTGAACCATATCAATCTGATTGTCGGCGACAACAACTGCGGCAAGACCAGCTTTTTGGAAGCCCTTCTTTTGCTACGCGATCCCGGAGATTTTACCAACACCTTGCGCATTGCGCGTATGCGGGACAGCCTGGCCATGTACGGTGGAATTTC
>NZ_CALWOJ010000010.1 GCF_944383115.1 uncultured Flavonifractor sp.
TTAACCAGTTAGCCCTTGGCCTTAGAAAGACAACGGCAGAACGGGACAACCTGCGGTATCTCGCATGGCCCGAACTGCACGAGATTGACAAGGCGCTAAAGCGGCGTGACGGGTGTGTATTCCTGGTAAACTGTGAATTGGCCGAACAGGGACTTCCCTTGTTGGGGAGTAATTTTGAAGAATGACAGAAAACCGCCGTCCCAGGCAGCAAGTGGGACGGCGGTAAATTTTTTGTCTGAATTTCACCAGTGAAATTTTCAAAGGATTTTCTGCGGTATGATAGGGCCACACAAGGACTTGTGACCTTATCATCAGGGCGGCGGATAGGCCAGCCACCGCCTACACCGGCTGGAGCCGCTCCGAGGGCAAGAAGCTCTTCACCGAGTGGCTGGAAGCCTCCACTGTGGACGAGATCACCGCGACCAAGTACATCTTCACCCACGACGATGAGATCGCCATGGGCATTCTGGAAGCTCTGAAGAGTTCCGACATCGACGAAGCCAAGAAGGAAGCCTTCCTGGGCGCCGGCGTGCATCTGGGCGCTTCCTCCGGCCTGAACGAGATCTACAGCGTGCTGAAGGGCATCCACCAGAAGGATTACACCGCTGAGGTTGCTCAGCTGGCCGATCTGTTCTCCGTCACCTACGATCCCGCCATGATCCAGATCGCCATCGACGATATGATCACCCACCTGGAGGGTGGCGAGGTTGAGCAGGATCACGTTATCCCCGTCGAGGTCGTGGACGCGACCAACGTTGACCAGTACAAGGGCTTTGGCGACGCAGTCTCCCAGTAAGATATCCATCCCGCAGGGCCCGCGGGCGCTCAGCGCCAGCGGGCCCTGCGCCCCATAAGAGGAACAGGAGGTTAGGCATGGAGATGCTGAAGATGACCGATATCTCCAAGAGCTTTTTTGGAGTGACGGTACTCGATCATGTCGATTTCAGCGTGGAGCGGGGGGAGATCCACGCGCTGCTGGGAGAAAACGGAGCAGGAAAATCTACCCTGATGAACATTCTGGCCGGCGTCTACACCAGAGACAGCGGTCAGGTGGTTTTCAACGGAAAACCCCTGGAACACAGCAGTGTAGCCGCCACGGAGCAGGCTGGTATCGCCTTTGTCCACCAGGAACTGAACCTGTTTAACGACCTAAAAGTTTACGAGAACATCTTTCTCCGTAAGGAAATAACCGGCGCGCTGGGCATTCTGAACAAGCGGGCCATGATCGAGCAGTCCCACGCGCTGTTCCAGCGGCTGGGCGTGGACATTGACCCCTGCGCTATGGTCTCTGAGCTGGAGACCGGAAAAAAGCAGCTCCTGGAGATCGCAAAGGCCCTGCATGCCAATGCGGAACTCTTTATTCTGGACGAACCTACCACCGCACTGAACAACGAGGAGATCGCCCACCTTTTCGCCATCGTCCGGCGATTGAAAGAGGCGGGGAAATCCTTCATCTTTATTTCTCACAAAATGACAGAAATATTTGCCCTGGCAGACCGGTATACGGTACTGCGAAACGGCAAATTTATCCATAGCGGCGCCGTTGCTGATACCACCCCCATGGAAGTGACCCGCATGATGGTGGGCGAGCGGTACAGTGAGGAGGAGGCCTATATCCAGCGTGAAC
Organism: uncultured Flavonifractor sp.; assembly: GCF_944383115.1. Lineage (GTDB taxonomy): Bacteria > Bacillota > Clostridia > Oscillospirales > Oscillospiraceae > Flavonifractor. The sequence continues at coordinate 1,628 of NZ_CALWOJ010000010.1, forward strand.
TGGGCGAACCCATCCTGGAGATGGAAGGTCTGTGCGGGCACGGATTCCACAACATCGACCTGACCATCCGGCGGGGCGAAGTGGTGGGCTTTACCGGACTGGTGGGCGCCGGCATCAGCGAACTGTTCCAAACCATTTTCGGGGAACTGCCCATTACCGGCGGTACTCTGCGGATCGCAGGGGTGCCCATCACCAGCCACAACATCCACAAGGCCATGCTGAACAAGGTGTCCATGATTGCCGCCAACCGGAAAGAGAACTCCATCATTCCGGACTTCACCCTGCTGGAAAACAACTACGTCTCGGAACATACGCTGAGCTTCCGTCACCAGCATATCTCCAAGAAAAAGGAGATCGCAAAATACGAGCAGCTGCGCCAGAAGCTCAACATCAAATCCAACTCCCCTGACGACATGATCACTGCCCTCTCCGGCGGCAACCAGCAGAAGGTGATCCTGGCCCGGTGGCTGAACACCCAGGCGGATATCCTTTTGATGGACAATCCCACCCAGGGCATCGACGTGGGCGCCAAGGCGGAGATCTATCGTTTGATCCAGGAACTGGCCCAGGCAGGCAAGACCATTCTGGTCAATACCCTGGAGATCCCTGAGATCCAGAAGGTTGCCGACCGCTGCGTGATCTTCTACCACGGGGATCTGAAGGCCCAGCTGGAGCGCCGGGACATCAGCGAGGAGGCCGTCATGCTCCAGGCAACCAACGCCATCAATACTGCGGAGGTGTCCAAGTAAATGGAAAAGAACACTTTGACAGCCCGGAAGTCCGGCTCCATTACCAAGGCCATTGGTAATTACAGCTTCATACTGATTTTTCTGGCCATCTTTGTGGCCTACCTGATCATCAACCAGGGCGCCACCACATGGAGCGGCGTGATGAACATCCTGCGCCACTCCGCCGTGGTGGGTATCCTGGCCTTCGGTATGGGCATGGTCATCATCACCGGCGGCATCGACCTGTCGGTGGGCTCTATGCTGGCGCTGGTGGGCGGCCTGACCGTTGTGGTGTTCAACAACACCAACAACCCGGTTATCACCTTCCTGTTCGCCCTGTTTGCAGGCGCCATGTGCGGCCTGATCAACGGCGTGTTTGTGGGCGTAGCAAAAATGCCTGCCTTTATCGTCACCTTATCCACCATGCTGATCTACCGCTCCATTGCCCAGTATTATCTGCGTACGATGGGCCTGTCCATCTACAACATGGAGGGTACCCTGTCCACTTACGACGCCATCTACGGCTTCGGACAGGCCAAAGTCTTCACCGTGCCGGTGGTTGGCATCGTACTGATCCTGGTCACGGCCATTATGGTGTATGTGTCCACCATGACCAAATTCGGCAAGCGGGTGTATGCCGTCGGCTCCAACGAGAAGGCGGCCCATCTGGCCGGTATCAATGTAACGGTCACCCGGGTGATGGTATTTGTGGTCACCGGTGTGCTGGCGGGCGTGTCCGCTTTCCTGCTGCTGGCCATGAACGGCTCCATGGACCCCGCTACCGTGGGCAAGAGCTATGAGATGTATGCCATCGCCGCGGTGGTCATCGGCGGCATCAGCATGAGCGGCGGCAAGGGCAAGCTGCTGGGCGTACTCTTCGGCGCCATGTCCTATACCATCATTGACAAGATCATCGCATCTCTGGGCCTGGACGCCCTGATCAACGACACCATCAAGGGTTCCATCCTGCTGGTGGCCGTCCTCATCCAGATGGTGGTGCCGGTGATCCGCGGCAAGCTGAAAAAGACCGGGAATTAAACGGGAGGGAACGCATCATGAGAGCATACGACGAGATCAAGACCATCCCCTATCTGGGGCCGGACAGCGACGAGCCTTTTGCCTTCAAATACTACAACCCCGACGAGGTGTTGGCGGGCAAACCCATGCGGGAGCATCTGAAGTTTGCCATGAGCTACTGGCACACCATCTGCGCCGAGGGTGTGGATATGTTCGGCAGCGGTACGATGGACAAGAGCTTCGGCCAGAGTGATCCGATGGCAAAATTCCGGGCCAAGGCCGACTTTGCCTTCGGCCTGATGGATAAGCTGAATCTGGACTACTACTGCTTCCACGACGTGGATGTGGCGCCTGAGGGCGCCACCGTCAGGGAGAGTATCGAGAACTTCAAGGTTATGGTGGGCTACCTGAAGGAGCTTCAGGAGAAGCACAACAAGAAGTGCCTGTGGGTCACCGCCAACAACTTCGGCGACAAGAAGTTCATGGCGGGGGCCGCCACCTCCTGCAGCGCCGACGTGTACGCCGTTGCCGCCGCCAAGGTGAAGGCCTGCATCGACGCCGCCATCGAGCTGGGCGCCACCGGCTATGTGTTCTGGGGCGGCCGGGAGGGTTACGAGACCCTGCTCAACACCGACATGGGGCTGGAGCTGGACAACTTGGCTCGCTTCCTGACTATGGCCCGGGACTATGGCCGTGCCCACGGCTTCAAGGGCGACTTCTACATTGAGCCCAAGCCCAAGGAGCCCACCAAGCATCAGTACGACTTTGACGTGGCTACCTGCATGAACTTCCTGCGCAAGTATGGCCTCACCGGCGACTTCAAGATGAACATTGAGGCCAACCACGCCACCCTGGCGGGCCACACCTTCCAGCATGAGCTGCGCACCGCCATTGTCAACGACTCCTTCGGTTCCATCGACGCCAACCAGGGCGACCTGTTCCTGGGCTGGGACACCGATCAGTTCCCCACCGACGTGTACAACACCACCTACTGCATGATGGAAGTGCTGAAGGCGGGCGGCTTTACTAACGGCGGCCTGAACTTCGACGCCAAGACCCGCCGCCCCTCCAACACCCTGGAGGACATTCTGCTGGCCTACATTGCCGGTATGGACTCCTTCGCCCTGGGTCTGCGGAAGGCACTGGCCCTCCAGGCCGACGGCCGCCTGGAGCAGTTTGTGGAGGATCGGTACGCCAGCTACCGCAGCGGCGTGGGCAAGACCATCGTGGACGGTACCGCCACCCTGGAGTCCCTGTCCGATTACGCCATGGGCCTGGAGAAGATTGACGTGCCCAGCGGGCGGCAGGAGTATCTGGAGACCATCGTCAACAACGTCATGTTCCGCTGAACCATGTTGTGCGCGGAGGGGCGCGCCGGACCCGGCGCGCCCCTTTTACATTGGAAAGGAGAAGGGCTATGGCATATCTGATGGGCGTGGATCTGGGCACTTCCGGTACCAAGACCGCCCTGTTTGACGAGACAGGCCGCACCGTGGCCTCCTGCACCGCCGACTACCCGCTGGATCAGCCCCATAACGGCTGGGCGGAGCAGGACCCGGAGGCCTGGTGGCGGGCTGCCTGTGAGACCATTCGGGGGGTGCTGGATCAGAGCGGCGTCTCACCCAACGAAGTAAAGGGCGTGGGCCTGTCCGGCCAGATGCACGGCCTGGTGATGCTGGACGGGGAGGGGCGGGTACTCCGGCCCTCCATCCTGTGGTGCGACGGCCGCACCGGCCGTGAGTGCCAGGAGATCACAGAACTGGTGGGGAAGGAGCGGCTCATCCAGCTCACCGCCAACCCGGCCCTCACCGGCTTTACCGCCGGCAAGATCCTGTGGGTGCGCCGCCATGAGCCGGAGCTGTACGCCAAGTGCCGTCACATTCTGCTGCCCAAGGACTACCTGCGCTACAAGCTGACGGGGGAGTTTGCCACCGAGGTGTCCGACGCCTCTGGCATGAACCTGCTGGACGTGGCCCACCGCTGCTGGAGCCGGGAGGTGCTGGACAAGCTGGAGATCGACCCGGCCCTGCTGGGCAAGCTGTATGAATCCACCGACCTTACCGGTACAGTAACGGCTGCGGCCTCTGCTGCTACCGGTTTGGCCCCCGGCACACCGGTGGCGGGTGGCGCGGGAGACAACGCCGCCGCCGCGGTGGGTACCGGCGTGGTGCGGTCCGGCCGGGCTTTCGTCACCCTGGGTACCTCCGGCGTGGTATTTGCCCACGCCGACCAGGTGAGCATCGACCCCGGCGGACGGGTTCATACCTTCTGCGCCGCCGTGCCCGGAGCGTGGACGGTGATGAGCTGCACCCTGGCCGCCGGCCTGTCCCTCCAGTGGTTCCGCAACCAGTTCTGCGCCGAAGAGCGGCGGCAGGCGGAGGCGGAGGGGGTGGACCCCTACGACATCATGACTCGGGAGGCCTCCCAGTCCCCCATCGGCGCCAACCGGCTGCTCTACCTGCCCTACCTGATGGGCGAGCGGTCCCCGCTGCTGGACGAGAAGGCCAGGGGCGCCTTCATCGGCCTGTCCGCCATGCACGGGCGGGGAGACCTGATCCGGGCGGTGATGGAGGGGGTGTCCTACTCCCAGCGGCAGTGCCTGGACATTTTGCGGGAGATGGGCGTGGCCCCCGACCACATCATGGCCTGCGGCGGCGGCGGGCGCAGTCCCTTCTGGCGGCAGATGCTGGCCGATGTGCTGGACTGCACCGTCCAGACCGCCAAGGCGTCTCAGGAAGGACCCGCCCTGGGCGCGGCCATCCTGGCGGGTGTGTGTGCCGGGGTGTATCCCGACGTACCCACTGCCTGCGATGCCATTATCCATCCCGATCAGTCCTGCGCCCCCAACGACGGGGACAGCACCCGGTACGAGCCGTTCTACCGGCTGTATACTGAGGTCTATCCCGCGCTTAAGGATAGCTTCTCAAAGCTGTACAATCTGTAAGAAAAGCGGCGCTGCCTATAGGCAGCGCCGCTTTTTATGGGTGGGTCTATTTTTTGAAGCGACGTTTGAGGAATACCGCCAGGATAACGCCTGCCACCATCAGGATGATGCCGACGACCAGGATTACGGTGCCGAACAGGGCCACCGGATTGTTCCGGATCAAGGACTGGCCAAAGCCGTTGAAATCCGCAAAGGAGAACATCCGGGCGGTGGCGGCCCGGGCCAGGCCTCCCACAAGGGCGAAACCGGCTCCCACCAGCACCAGATAGATCCCGGCCAGCCAGCCGTACCGGCGGGCCAGAGTGCCGATGAGGCCGGGCAGCTGGTCCGCCCATGTGGGCGGCGGTGGGGTGGGAGGGGCGTAGCCAGGCTGGGGGGCGTCTTCCGGTTCGGCCTCAGACAGCAGCCAGTCCAGAGAGACGTGAAACACCTGGGCCAACAGGGGCAGTTTGCTGACTTCGGGGGAGGACTCTCCGGTTTCCCACTTGCTGATGGCCTGGCGGGAGACACCGATCTGTTCGGCCAGGGCCTCCTGGGACAGACCGGCTTTTTTGCGGCAGTAGCAGATTTTTTCGGAAAGTTTCATGGCGGCCTCCTTTCTTTCTGCCTGTAACTATAGCAAAAACGCGGTTGCGATGCAATCTACGGTTGCTGGCAATTTTGCAACCGTCGGTTGCGGGAACGTGCGGCGGAGAAAATGGAAACGCAAATAAAGTAAAAAACTGGAGATGGTTACACAGGATACACAAGAAACTTACAAAAATCTTGCGATGTAATGGTTATATTACCGAAAAAGGGCTTGTGCAAAAAGGAATGATTTGTTAAAATAGCGTTGTACAGAACGCGGTGGTTTAGCTGCGTCTGCCCGAGCGGGATTGCCCGGAGGGGAAGGAAGGCAGGAAAAGGCTGAAAACAGCAAACAGAAGCCGGACGCTCGGTCAGGTTTTTTTGGCCCAATCCGCGGTACAGGAGGTGAGAGCGCGGGGTACGCCGTATCAGAAATGCAGTAGCCGCAAAATTGCGGCTTCCATGAGGAAGGATGGATGATGATCGAATGAGACGTAAGTTCAGACCTATACTATCCGCGCTGCTAGCCGTCGTAATGCTCCTGTCCTTGCTGCCCACGGCAGTTTTTGCCACTGGTGGAACATGGACAGAAGTTGAACTGACTGATATTCAAGCTACTGATATCATTGCAATTACAGTACATGGAAGTGCGACTAACAAGTCCTATGTTATGAAAAATAATGGCGGTACCTCCACCAAGGGCCCCGCCGCCGAATGGGACAGCAATAATACCGGGGATACGTCTTGGTATTGGAATGTGATTCCCACGGATGGGGGATATCGCATCTCTCCCGCCGGTGACAACCAAAACTGGTTGTACTGCATAGATGATAACAACGGTCTGCGAGTGGGCACCAACTCCGATACGATTTGGAATCTGGATGAGGCCAGCGGATATCTCTCCTGTGTTGACAGCGGCGGAAACACGCGCTACATGGGTATTTACGATAATAACGGTGGAGATACCTCTGTGAATCCCAATTTCCGCACCTATAAAAACACCACTGGCAACACCAAAGACCAGACGACCACATTCTACAAGCTGGAGGGCGGAAGCGTCACTCCGCCTGATCCCGGCGAGGACCCCCAGCCCGGTGAGAGCCCCATTAAAGACGGGGACAGCGTGGTCTTTTATCTGCCCGCCCAGGGCCAGGTGATGACCACCACCGCCAGCGACTCCAAGCTGGCCGGGCAGGAGGGCACCCTGGAGGGCAATACCCTGACCACCGACAAGACGGCGGCCGTCTTTACCGTCGGCACCAATGAAAAGGGCCAGTTTACCTTCTCCGCCGACGGCAATTATCTGACCTCCGGCGCGACCGGAAAAAGCCTCACCATGGCTGAGACCGCCAGCGAGTACAGCTACTGGACCTTGGAGGAGCAGGGCGAGGGCTGGCTGGTGAAGAATGTCAGCGCCCAGTACAACGGCGGCGCGCAGTATATTGAGTATTACAGTGGTTTTACTACTTATGGCTACAACAGCGGTAATGCCGGCATCTACACCTTCCAGTTCTTCCAGGCAGATGAGGTGAAGGAGCCGGGCAGCACGCCGGAACCGGAGCCCGGCAACGACCCCATCTATGACGGGGAGCAGGTGGTCATTTATAACCCCCAATACCGCAAGGCCCTGTCCGGCACATACGATGGCTTCTACAATAACGGCACCGCTGTGACTGTGGGAACCGATGGTACCGTGTCCGGCTTTACTGCCAGCGATGTGTGGACTGTCATTGACAACGGCGACGGAACCTGGTCCTTCTCCTATGCGGGGCAGAACATCGGCATGAATGCGGATAAGACCAGTATGCCGCTGGGCGGTCCCAATGACAAGTGGGAGCTGTCGAAAGCGGATAACGGCCTGTTCTATGTGAGAAACACCGTCCGCAACGCCTACATGGAGTACCAGGACAAATACGGCACATGGAGCGCCTACTATAACATCAACGCTGGCAGCGAGGATATGTTTGCCCTGGCCTTCTATGAGGTCACCAACATCCCCGAGCCCCCCAGCAGCGAGGTGGAGTTCCCCGAGGGATCCTTCGTCATCTACAATGTCTCCACCGGTCAATACGGCCATGAGGGCGTGCTGGGCGGCCAGGACGACAGTGAGACGAGTCCCTCCATCCTGGACGTGGCCGCCACGGTGGAAGCGGATCGGGCCACCCCTGCCAACGGCGCACGGGTCTTCACCGTAGAGAAGAACGGCGAGTATTACCGCTTCAAGACCAACGACGGCTATCTCTGCTCCAACGGCACCGGCAGCAACGCATTCTATTCCCTGACTCCTTCTGAGGATGCCGACTGGAAGATCACCGCCGGCAAGAAGGGCGGCTGGAATCTGGAGAGCCGCACTGCAAAATTCCAAGGCAAGTACGCCCAGTATCTGGAGTACTTTGGCGGCTCCTATAAGTCTTACAGCATGTACAATGTCACCGACTACGACATCTATGAGTTCTTCTTCTACCCCCTGGCGGAGGGCGTCAATGTCAACGAGGGTGTGGTCAACATGCCCACTGTCACCTTCGGTACACTGCCCGATGCTTATGTGGGCCAGGACTACACCGTGACCTTCACCGTGGACGCGGTGTTTGGCGTGGCCGATGGCCTGACTGCCAAATACGGTGAGGCCGAGGCCTATCTCACTGAGAAGGATGGCACCTACTCCTTTACCATCCCCGCTTCCGCTCTGAGCGAGGGGAAACTGACGGTGACCGTCAGCGGTACGGACACCAAGGGTGTGACCTTTGAGGACGGTGCGGAGATCACTGTGGTAGACGAGCCGGTTATCACCGGTGTGTCCCCCGCCGCCAGCGCCCAGACCGGAGAGGACAAGCGACCGGAGATCAGTGTTACCTTTACCAATGCCGGGAAGAATCCCACCGTTACCATGACGGTGAATGGCCAGGAAGTTGCTCCCACTGTGACTGACGGCAAGGCCGCCTATATACCTGGCACCGACCTGCCCAACGGCAAGGTTACCGTCACCGCCACCGTCACCCGTGGCGACGGAAAGAGCGCCACCAAGACCTGGACCTTTACCATCGGTACGGCCCAGTATCAGCTCTACTTCGGCCAGCTCCATTCCCACACCACCTACTCCGACGGCGCGGGCACGCTGGAAGATGGGCTGAACTATGTGGCCAGCTTGTCTGAGAAAGACAATGTGGACTTTGTGGCCTTCACCGACCACTCCAACTACTTTGACGACAAGAACGCTGCCAACCCTGAGGCCGCCCTCTACGATGCCAGCAAGATGACGGCGGAGAGCGCCCAGAAGTGGAACGCCTACACCGGCGCCATCAACGCATTCAACCAGCAGCACGCTGGTAAGCTGGTGGCTCTGGCAGGCTTTGAGATGACCTGGTCCGGCGGCCCCGGCCACATCAACACCTTCAACACCCCCGGCATCGTCTCCCGCAACAACAGCACCCTGAACAACAAGACCGCTGACGCGGGCCTGCAGGCCTACTATAAGCTGCTGAGCGACGAGAATCTGGTCAATTCCATCAACCAGTTCAACCACCCCGGCACCACCTTCGGCAACTTTATCGACTTCGGCTACTACGATCCCATCATTGACACCCGGATACAGCTGGTAGAGGTGGGCAACGGCGAGGGCGCCATCGGCGCCGGCGGCTACTACCCCAGCTATGAGCAGTACATCATGGCCCTGGACAAGGGCTGGCACGTGGCTCCCACCAACAATCAGGACAACCACAAGGGCAAGTGGGGCAACGCCAACGACGCCCGCGACGTTATCCTGACCGATGACTTCTCCCAGGAGGGCATCTACCAGGCCATCCGCGACCGGCGGGTCTACGCCACCGAGGACAAGAACCTGGAGATCAACTACACCCTCAACGGCGAGATGCTGGGCTCCACCATCGCGGATGCGGAGAGCGCCAACATCAAGGTCAGTGTGTATGATCCAGACGCCTCCGACTCCATTTCCAAGGTGGAGGTGGTGGTCAATTCCGGTGCCGTGGCCCACACCTGGGACGATCCCACTGACCTGACCTCCGGCGAGCTGGAGTGTACCATCCCCGCCAACTACAGCTACTACTTTATCCGGGTCACCCAGGGCGACGGCAATCTGGCTGTCACCGCCCCCGTGTGGATCGGCGAAGTGGTGAAGCTGGGCATCTCCGCTGTGGAGTGCGGCACCTCCAGCCCCGTCACCGGGGAGGAACTGACCCTCACCACAACCCTGTTCAACAGCGAGACCAGCGACGCCACTGTGAAGTCCATCACCTACACCAGCGGTGAGGAGACTCTGGGCATGGATACCAAGGGCTATGAGATCCCCGCCTCCGGCACCCTGAACGTGGACTGGAAGTACACCCCCAAGACGGCCAAGGTCATGACCATCACCGCCACCGTTGTCATGGAGCAGGGGGGCATTGAGTACACCTACTCCAAGGACATCTCTCTGGACATCCTGGACGCCAGCAAACTGGTGTACATCGGCATCGACGCCTCCCACTACAACGAGTATGTGGCGGGCAACTACAATGATTCTATGGGCAACTTCAGCAACCTGGCCGCCGGCTACTCGGTACGCACCGTGCAGCTGAACACCAGCGAGGAGCTGATCGCCGCCTGTGAAAACGAGAGCGGTAAGTACAAGGCTATCATCCTCACCGCCCCCTCCCGCCGGAACGGCGACAGCCTGCGCGAGCCCTACGCTACTTATTCTGAAGCGGAGATCGATGCATTGGTTAGCTTCAATGCCGCCGGCGGTACGGTGGTGGTGGCCGGTTGGGGCGACTACTACGAGAGTTATAAGGACTTCCCCGCTAAGGATCACATGGCCGCCCAGCAGAATCTGATTCTGGAGGCTCTGGGTTCCTCCCTGCGGGTCAGCGACGATGAACTCAAGGACGATACCTACAACGGCGGCCAGCCTCAGCGCCTCTACCTGAGCAGCTACAACTTTAGTTCCTTCCTGCTGAACCGGGTGGAGTTTGACGCGGACAATCCTCACAGCAACCTGTATACCGAGCTGTTCAGCCAGTATGGCGGAGCCTCCATCCATGTGGTGGACGCTGATGGTACGCCCACCACCACCATCCCCAGCAGCGTGACCCCGGTGGTGTATGCTTTCGCCACCAGCTATTCCGCCGATGACGACAAGGATAACTGGGGCGGCCTGGGCGTAATCCCCAAGTATGAGTACGCCGATGGCGACAGCCGCCTGATGGCGCTGGCCACCGAGGACCTGGGCGGCGGCAAGGGCCTGATCGTGGTCTCCGGCGCGGCCTTTATGTCCAATTTCGAGGTGCAGGCACAGGTCGGCGACTCCGGCTCCGAGAAGAACTACTCCAACTACAAGATCTGCGAGAACCTGGTGAACTACCTCAACCCCGTCACCATTACCCCCATCAAGGACGTCCAGGCCCAGAAGGACGAGGGCATCAAGTACACCATCGAGGGTGTGGTTACCTCCAACGCCTCCGGCTACGACAAGGATACCGCCTTCTTCGACTGTATCTACGTCCAGGACGACACTGCGGGCATCAACGCCTTCCCTGTGGCGGGCAGCTTTAAGGTGGGAGACAAGGTGCGCATTACCGGCACCACCTCCTCCTACCAGGGAGAGCGGCAGATCGCCGTGACTTCCATTGAAAAGATCGGCGAGGAGAGTCCCCTTGAGCCGAAGCTTATCACCACCAAAGAAGCCGCCCAGAATACCTATCTGGGCAGCCTGGTGAAGATCCAGGGCGTGGTGGTCAGCTTCGCTGAGGCGGAGGGTTCCATTCAGACCATCATGGTCCGGGACAAGACCGGCTACGACGCCCGGGTGTTCATTGACGGCTATATCACCCAGAACAAGACCATCGAGAATCTGGCGGTTGGCCATGAGATCACCGTGGTGGGCCTGTCCTCCTACGACAACAGCTTTGACGGACCCGCGCCCCGCATCCGCGTTCGCGACCGGGCCGAGATCGTGTGCGACACCGAGGTAGTGGATATCCCGCCGGCCTATACGCCTCCCTCCGGCGGTGGTGGCAGCAAGGACCCGGCTACCCCCGATCCCAGCAAGTTTACCGATCTGGACGAGAACGCCTGGTACTACGACGACGTGGTGGATGTCATTAAGGACGGCCTGATGGAAGGCGTGTCCAGCACCAAGTTTGGCCCTGAGCTGGTGGTAAATCGGGCCATGGTGGCTACCATCCTCTACCGGCTCTCCGGCGAGAAGTTTGACGGTTCGGCCGCCTTCCCAGACGTAACTGTCGACAGCTGGTACGACGAGGCGGTGGCCTGGGCCGCCGACCGCGGTGTGGTTACCGGCTACGACAACGGCAACTTCGGACCCGAAGATGCCGTGACCCGGGAACAGATGGTCACCATGTTCCGCCGCTTCTGGGCGTATCAGGAGAACAGCGGAGGGCAGACGGATGGCCTGTCCGCCTATGTGGACGCGGACCAGATCAGCCAGTATGCGGTGGACGCCATGGAGTGGGCCGTAGGCATGGGCCTCATCAACGGACGGTCCAGCCAGCTGCTGGCTCCTGCGGCCCAGGCATGCCGGGCCGAGCTGTGTGCGCTGCTCAACCGCTATCAGGATCTGAAGTAACACACATCGACGACATCTTTGGGGCGCCGCCTGCCTTGGTGGGCGGCGCCCCGCCCTATTGATTGAGAGGAGATGTTTATGGGAAAGGCCAAAAAATCAGCTCCGCCAAAGAAACGGCTTTCGTGGCCGCCGTCCAAAGAGCGTATCATTGCTTTGGCGGTGGGACTGTGCCTGCTGCTGGCCCTAGTGGTGGGAGCTGTGCTGCTTCGTCCGGAGGACGGGGAACTGACCGCTGCTCAGAAGCGAATGTTCGCCTCTGCCCGGGTCACTGATATATTGGCCGATGATGCCGAGCCGGATGACTGGAGCGAGGGCCTGCGGCTGGGCAGCCAGTACCTGGAGTTGGAGATCCTCAGCGGCCCCTACAAGGGGGCCGTTCTGGAGGCGGTCAATTACCTGACCGCCTATTCCAACATTGACTGCTCGTTGGGTACCCGGGTCATTGTACGGCTGGACGTGGACGACAACGGTGACCCCTATGTGGTGTCCATCCCAAACTATGACCGGGGGATCGTTCTGGTGGGGATGCTGGTGGTATTCGGGCTGCTGCTTATTATCATTGGAGGGAAAAAAGGAATTATGGCCCTGCTGGGCCTGGCCTACACCCTGGCAGGAATCTGGTACCTGCTCATCCCCATGGTGCTGAAAGGAGCGCCTTCCATCCCGTCGGCGGTGCTGATTGCCGCGCTGACGGCGGCAGCCTCTCTGCTGATGCTCACCGGATTCTCCCGCAAGACGCTGTGCGCCGGGTTGGGCTGCGTGTGCGGCGTGGCGGCGGCGGGGCTGTTCGCCTGGATCGTGGGGATCATTACCCCTATCGGTGGGTTCAATATGTCGGAGGCGGAGGAACTGGTGCTGCGGGCCTACGACAGCCACCTGGAGATTCGGGGCCTGCTGGTCAGCGGTATCCTCATTGCCGCTCTGGGCGCTGTGATGGATGTGGCTATGTCCATCTCCTCCGCCTGCCACGAGCTGCGGACGGTGAACCCCGATATGACCGCCGGACAGCTGTTCCGGTCAGGCATGAACATCGGGCGGGACGCCATGGGTACCATGGCCAACACCCTGATTTTGGCCTTTGCCGGCGCGTCCTTCAACATGCTGCTGCTTTTTCAGGTGTACAATTATCCCATGATCCAGATCATCAACAGCGATACAATGGCCATTGAACTAATTCAGAGTGTGGCCGGTTCAGTGGGCATCATCCTGACCGTGCCGCTGGTTTCGCTGTTTGCCGCCCTGCTGATGGGCAGGAAGCGGCGCTGAATTTAGGCGTATTGTTACAAAAACACGGGTCCCCTGCTCCAAGAGCGGGGGACCCGTGTTTTTACATGTCTGCCTGCATAGGATTGGCGCAGCTGAACGGCGAGATAGGTCGCCGTCAGTTGGCGGAGATATTATTCATTCGGAGCTTGATGAACATTTCGATGTTTTTCCTGATTTCGCTTCGCTTTTCGGGGGTGAGCTTTTCGTGACTCCACAGAAAATCGTATTCGCTATCTCCCAATAATTCCTCTTTATCCAGAGAGTTCATTAAGTAGCGCGAAAATACCAAATAATCATTTAACAAAATCTGATTGAACAGAGCTGTACACACCTCAAATTTACGGTTTTGAAGAGCGTGAAGCAGCGATTTCAGTTCCGAAAGCAATTCCCATGTGCGGTCCAGGCCATCCTCTTCCGCGATCTTAACCACAAAGTAATGAAAAATTTGATAACGATTGTTGTAGTTCTCCACCAATTGCTTCAATCCATCCAAGGGAACGACGCGATAAATGATCTGGAAAAAGTTGCGGCGAAGTCTGGAAAATTCAGAGATATTACCCTGGTCCAAAAGCGTATACAGCTGGTTGTAGCATTCCTCCAGAGCGTCTAAACGAATATCATCCCAAAATTGGAGGGCAGCTTGAAAAAGCTGCTTTTCCAAGGCGGAGCGGATCAGCGAAGATTCCAAGTGGTCATAGTAATTAAATTCGGCCACTCGAGCGCCGTGATGAGGCGTAGACTGCACCAGCCCATCCTGAGCCAATTTTGTCAGGGCTTCCCGGATGGGCATAGGACTCATTCCGTATTGATCAACCAGGTTGGTGACAGTCAACTTTGCCCCGATGGGAATACTCCCATCCAAAATCGCCTGCCGAATCCGTTCGTAGGCAAGGTCGCTTTTTGTTTGAAATTCCACGGAAGTTCTCCTTTGCACTATTCTATTTCGTGTTATAGATGCGCGCTATGACAGCCCTGACGATGCTCCTTGTCCTGGCTTCATGCGGCGGAGAGAACGCCGGGGGAGCCGTATCCTCCGGGGATCCCGGCGGCACCGACGAGCCCCTGGTCATCAAAGTCGGTACCCAGGACTATCCCGGATCTCCCGACGAGAAGATCTACAACTATTTCTGTGATCTGGTCTCGGAACGCTCGGAGGGAAAGATCGAGATCGCCATCTACAATCAGTCCCAGCTGGGCAGCGAGTCCGAACTGCTGCAGCAGGTCATGGACGGGACCCTGCCCGGCGCCGCCGTGGGCATCGGCGCCTTCACCAGATACACGGATCTGCTGAGCTGCATCCAGCTGCCTTTCCTGGTGGACAGCTATGAGCTGGAATATGCCGCCATCAATTCCGACATCTATCAGGAACTGCTCAGCGAAGTGGGCGAACAGCTGGGCGTTACCTTCGGCGCATTCCAGGATCCGGGCATGCGGCAGATCGCAATGATCAACAAGCCGATCAATCAGCTGTCCGATCTGAGCGGCGCAAAGATCAGATGTGCGGAAAATGCGTTGATCCAGGATACCATCAGCGCACTGGGTGCGTCTCCCACGGCAATCGCGTTTACCGAACTGTATACCGCGCTGCAAAACAAGGTGGTAGACGGAGAGGATATCAACATGTCTTCCATCTACACCCAGCACCATGACGAGGTTATCGGGTATGTGTCTCTGCTCAATCTGTACCCCTACACCGGCTGCTATGTCTTTAACACTGAGTTTGTGGAATCCCTGCCGGAGGGCTATTGGGACATTATCTACACCGCGATGAAGGAAGCGGAAGAACTTGGCCTTACGCAGTGGATTCATGAGCAGGAGGACGTGTGGGCCGAGAGCATTGAGAGCAATGGCGTTGCCATCAACAGCGTCGAGGACCTCAGCGAATTTGAGGAGGCGGTGCAGTCCGTCTATGACAAGTACACCGCGGTGGACGCCCGGATTGGCGAATTTATTGACTACGTCAACAGTCAGAAGTGACTGCTGCCCGGCGCTGTGTGTACTCGTCAAGTGAATTGCATTTGATAGGGGGACATCTGGTGAAGTACTTTGAAGCAATTATGAATGGTATCACGGCGGTGATTAAAGTGTTTCTTGCCACTGCCTCCGCAGTCATGCTGACGGTATCATTTATTGAAATCATCCGGCGGTATTTCTTTGGGCTGTCCTGGGCCTGGTCGGATGAGTTGATGCGATATTTAATTGTTGCCATCGCCTTTTTGGGCGGCGCGGTTGGTTTCCGGGCAAAGGCGCTTCCATGCTTTGATCTTCTGATGTCAAAGATGTCGGCGCGTGTCCAGCAGATCTTTGCGCTGATCGTACAGATCATTATTGCGGTTATGCTGGTCTTCCTTATTGTACAGACGAGCCAATCCATTATGACCAAGAGCATTTTGTCCGGTGTCAGCATCGGACTCCGGATTCCCATGCTGGTTCCTTACCTCCCCATTCCGGTCAGCTTTGGGCTGATGCTGCTGTTTGACTTTGAGAGCATCATTCATACAATCCGGCCTCAGCTTAGAAAGGGGGAGTCTGCGTGACCGCGGTGCTTATTTTTATCGTTCTGCTCCTGATCGGCGCCCCGATGGTCTTTGTCATTGTCGGCGCAGGGATCGCACATCTGCTGTCATTGGGAGATCCCGCCTACCTGGGTACCATTGCGCAGAGATTCTTTTCCGGTGTGAATCAGACGTCGCTGATGTGCATCCCGCTCTTTATTATGGCGGGAGAACTCATGAACAGCGGCGGTGTGACAAAGCGGCTTCTGGAATTTATGCGTGAACTGGTAGGATGGCTGAAGGGCGGCCTTGCATACGCCGGTATCATTACCGCCGCCGTGCTGAGCGCAATCCTCGGCTCTGCAAACGCGGTCTCTTCCATCCTCTGCAAGGTGCTTGTCCCTGACATGGAGCGGGACGGCTATGAGCAGGAGTTTGCCGGCGCCCTTGTAGCGGCCTCCGGCGTACTGGGGCCGGTCATTCCGCCCAGCACCTGCTTCGTCCTTTACTGTACCCTTGCCAATACCTCCGTCAAGAGCATGTTCATGGCGGGCGTCATCCCCGGCATTTTGCTGGCGGTGGGATACATTGCGGTTGTACTGATCTACGGGCGGAAGCACCCTCTGCCCAGATGCCGGGAGCGGTTCAGTCTGAAGCGGCTGGCTTCCAGCTTTGTACGCGCTATTCCGGCGCTGCTGGTTCCGTTTATTATTGTGGGCGGTATTCTGGGCGGCATTTTCAGCCCCACCGAGTCTGGCTCCGTTGCCTGCGTGGCCGCAATTGTTGCAAGCATCATTTACCGGGAATTTGATCCCAAGAAGCTGCCCAAGGTCTTTGTTTCCGGCAGTATTACGTCGGCCACAGTCCTGCTCATCATTGGCATCGGGAACCTGCTGGCGTGGACGATGGCCATTTCTGACGTGAACACCTTCGTTGGCAACGCCATTATGTCCATCACCGACAATCGGACCATCATTATTCTGCTCATGATCCTGGTTATGCTCATTGCCGGCTGCGTGCTGGAGGCTACCTGCGCCATGCTCATCCTGGTTCCGGTTCTTGTGCCCATTGCCAACGCCATCGGCATGAACGACGTCCATTTCGGAATCATTGTCTGCGTGATGCTCACCATCGGCTTTATTACGCCTCCCGTAGGCAACTGCCTGTTTGTAACCAGCAGCGTGGGTAATATCCCATTTGTGAGTTTGTGTCGTCGGATCATTCCGTTTGCGGCGGTTGCCATTGGAGTTACCATTGCGCTGGCATTTTTGCCGGAGGTGGTCCTCCTGATTCCGAAACTGCTCGGATATCTCTAACGCGAAAGGGAGTCTAACTATGCTTGACAGATCTATTTTGCAAGGCGTCGTAGACCTTCATATTCATGCTGGGCCGTCTGTGGCAAAGCGGTCGGTAGATGCTGTGGAGGCCCTGAAGGAGGCGGAAGATGCGGGCTATCGCGCCATTGTGATTAAGGATCATTATTGCCCGACAGTGACGGAGTGTGTGATTGCCGAGCAGCATCTCGGGAACGGAAAAACAAAGTGCTTTGGTGGAATCGTGTTGAACAATTCCGTTGGAGGCCTCAACTGTAACGCCATTGATGCGGCCATTGCGATGGGGGCTAAGATCGTATGGATGCCCACCGTCTCTGCAAAAAATCACATGGATCATCACAAGGGCGGCTTTTTAGGGGCCGGGTCCATGAGCGTGCCTGAAAAGCCCATCTATTACCTGAACGAAAGCGGAAAGCTCATTCCTGAGGTTTTGGATGTGCTTCGGCTGATGGCGGAACACAAGGACATCATCTTTGCAACGGGTCATGGACACAGAGATGAACTGGATCAGCTGATTCCTGCGGCATTGGAGGCAGGGGTGGAAAAGATCCTGGTCAATCATCCCATGTGGCAGATCGAAGCCACCGAGGAGGACGTGTGCCGCTGGGCAGGTATGGGCGCTGTCATTGAGTTCAATACCTGCATTTATGAGAACATGGTCAATCAAAAGACCGGCCAGCAGATGGGGCCCATCCCCTTTACGCTCTTTGAGCGGTATTTTGACAGGCTTCCCATTGAAAAGATGGTAATTGATACCGATCTGGGGCAGAGCATTTTCTGGTCGCCGGTTACCGGAATGTACGAATTCCTGAACGAGATCCATACACGGTTTGGCATCTCTGAAGAGGAGATCAATTGTATGACAAAAAAGAATCCCGCCAAACTGCTGGATCTTGTGTAACGAGAAAGGAGTATCCGTGATGAAAAAACCGCTGCTGTTTGATATGAAAGAGCGCGAGTGGAACTATGTCAACGATGATTACCGTACCATGTGCTTTCAGGGCAGCCCCAATGTGACCTATGTTCTCACAGAGGCCCATCGGCCCGTAAAAGGGGAAGCTGAGAAGGTCGTCTGCAAGATTCCCAGCGAAAAGAATGTGTACATCTATCGCGGTGAATGCAATTATGTGGTAGACGGCGTTCCCTATCATCTGGATGAAGGGTGCTATATGACCATTCCCAAGAATGTAGAGCATTACATCGACTTCTGCAGCACCGCCACGGTGTATGAGCTGGCTATCATTGAGCCCAAGCTTCCCGATATGCCCGAGAGCCCAAAGATTTCTTCCCGGAACCACGGGAACTGGGATGAGTGAAAGGAGGATGTCAAACATGTCTGTGAAACCGCAATTGCTGGACATTAAAGAGTGCGACTGGGGCAGCCCCCGCAAAAATATGCGCGGCGGCGTGTGCTTCCAGGGCGGAACCAACGTGACTATGACCATCGGAGAGGGCAGATATCCTCACGAGACCAAAGTACACGCCCACGACTACGAGCAGACGGTATTCATCTACCAGGGGGAGTGCGAATTCTATGTGGACGGGATCCCCTACCACATGGACGAGGGCTGTCTCATGGTGGTGCCCCCCGATGTGGAGCATGGGATCGCGCCCCTTGGCAATATCCCATATATGGACATGGATATCTTCTATCCGAAGCGTACCGCCGACCGGAAAGCCAGTGTTCCGGTCATCAGCCGGGGCCATCTGAATTGGGAAAACGAGGCGAAGCAGCATGAATAACAAATTCTCTTTGCGGGAGCGGATTCAAAACGGAGATGTCCTCATCGGCATGTTCGCCAAGTTTAACAACTGTAATGCGGTTGAGATGGTAGGTCTGGCGGGTTTCGATTTTGTCATCTTTGACACGGAACACGCAAATTTTTCCCGGGGCGAGATCGAGAACCTGATCCGCACGGCTGATAGTGTGGGTATGAGCAGCATTGTGCGGGTACAGGAGACCACCCCGGAAGAGGTGCTGCATGCGTTGGATTCCGGCGCGGACGGCGTCCAGGTGCCTGGCATTACCACGATTGAACAGGCAGTGGAGGTTTGCCGCTCATCCAAGTATTATCCGGAAGGTGACCGCGGCAGTTCTATGGCCCAACGCTCGGCTATGTATGGGCTGTGGGACAAAGATGAGAAATACTTCAGCTATGCAAACAGCCACTCCGCAGTGGTCCTCCATGTGGAGAATCTGGAGATGTATGAAAAGCTGGATGAGCTGGTCAAGATCCCGCAGCTGGATGTGGTATTTATTGGACCGGGCGACCTGAGCCAGGCCATTGGAAAGCCCGGCCAACTGGACGACCCGGAACTTGCCGGCATGATAGAGCAGATCATCCGCAAGTCGCTGGCGGCCCACAAGGCGGTTGGCATTTTCTGCGGAAATGTTGCGTCGGCCAAGAAGTACATTGATATGGGGGCAACGTATATCGCGCTGGGATCTGACGTTTCCTGCTTTGGAAAGGCGCTGAAAGGTTTGAAGAGCCAGGTGAACGAAACGCTTTCCGGCTGAACGCCCCGCCGTTGACCGGCGGAGAATAGGCAGAGCCGCAGCCTCAATGCAGGCTGCGGCTCTCAAATTTATAATGCCACGCAAGAGAAAGGAACGCGGAAGCGGGTGTTTATACGCACAAGGGAGGTGTCTTTTTGGAGAAGGTTACATCGTTGAATCACATCTGTCGCCTGCTGGAAAGCGACAGATCTTATATGATTGCGGGGTTTGCGGAAGTGGGAACCCCATATACGCTGATCAACTGCCTGCTGGCATGCGGAACCCGTGATATTACGTTGATCGCAAATGATACGGGAGATGCAACCAAACCGGGCGTGAGCCAGCTGATTTTTGAAAAGCGGATCAAAAAAGCCATTGTATCCCATGTGGGAAAAAATCCTGAGACCGGACGGCAGGTCATGAACGGGGAACTGGAATTGGAGTTGGTTCCTCAGGGTACGTTGACCGAGCGCATCCGTTGCGGAGGCGCTGGGATTGGAGGCGTCTATTTAAAAACGGGGGTTGGAACCCCAATTGCGGACGGAAAGGAAATTCGTACGCTGGACGGGGCGGACTACCTCCTGGAACTTCCGCTCCATGCCCATATTGCCCTGCTGCATGCAGAAAAAGCAGATAGGCTGGGAAATCTCATATTCCACATGATGGCGCGCAACTATAACCCCATCATGGGCACTGCCGCCGATCTGGTAATTGTGGAGGCAAACCAGATCGTTGAGCCTGGAACACTGAGTCCGGAAGAGATCATGCTTCCCGGTGCATTTGTAGACTATATTGTACAGGCCGAGCGGAGGTGACGGAATGGGTACGCGAGAATTTATTGCAAAGAATGCAGCGCAGCTGCTAAACGACGGCGATATTGTTAATTTGGGGCTGGGCATTCCGGGCCTGGTGCCCAATTATATTGCGCCGGGCAAGCACATCTATTTTCACAATGAAAATGGAAGCATTGGCCTGGCCGGAATAGCGACCCCGGAGGATGCAAACTATGATCCGGAGCTAATTGACGCATGCGCCAACTGCAGCTACTTTCAGCCGGGAGGAGTCATTATGGACAGCGCGGCCTCATTCGCCTTTGTAAGGAGCGGAAGGCTGGATGTGACCGTGCTGGGCGCAATGGAAGTGGATGAAGCGGGCAGTTTGGCAAATTGGGCCATACCCGGCAAAATGATTGCCGGCATGGGCGGAGCGATGGATCTGGTTTCCGGCGCCAAAAAAGTGATTATTGCAATGGAACACTGTTCAAAAAACGGGCGGCCAAAGATCGTAAAAGAATGTACCCTTCCGCTGACAGCCTTACATGTTTGCAAAAACATCGTCACGGAGCTGGCCATTATCAATGTACAACCAAACGGCCTTGTGCTGGCGGCCGTTGCGCCGGGAGTCTCTGTAGAAGAGGTCGTGGCCAAAACACAAGCGCATCTGATAATCCCGCCGCACATTGATACGATGGTGGCGTAACGCCTCACGGCGCAAAGACTGGGGCGCCGGAAAGAAGATGGCATCTTATGGGTGCTGACACCATAGGTGCAGCAGAAAGGGAGGATCTTATCAACATGGGACAGGAAGCAGTTATCGTTGCCTATGGCAGGTCTGCCGTTTGCAAAGCGCGGAAGGGGTCTTTTGCGCATACCCACCCGGTTGACTATGGAGCGCAGGTTCTGAACGGTGTGCTGGGGAAGGCTCCCCAGTTGGATTCCGCTGAAATTGAAGATGTAATCGTGGGCTGTGCCATGCAGACGGGACGAACCAGCATGAATATGGCTAAGCTAATTGCCCAAAGAGCGCATCTGCCTGAGCCGGTTTGCGGACAAACGATCAATCGGTTTTGCTCATCTTCGCTCCAAGCGGTGGCCACTGCCTCCAACGCTATCCTGGCGGGGCAGGGGACTGCAATGGTGGCCGGCGGAGTGGAGGATATGAGCGGGAGCTTTGCGCCGTATCCGGAGGAGCTGATGGAGCCGTGGCTGGTGCAAAACGAGCCGGGCGCTTACATGGCGATGGGGATTACGGCAGAAAATGTGGCCGCTAAATATCACGTCACACGGACCGATATGGACGTGTTTGCGGTACTGTCTCACCAAAAGGCTGCCGCGGCGCAGGCCCAGGGAAAGCTCCGGAAATCCATTATCCCTGTGACGGTAACGGACGCCCAGGGCAGAGCGATCGTTGTGGATCAGGACGAAGGAATCCGGCCGGATTCCACTGTAGAAACCTTGTCAAAACTAAAGCCGTGCTTCCTGCCGGAAACAGGAACAGTAACTGCTGCAACATCTTCACAGACGTCCGACGGCGCGGCCTTTGTTCTGCTCATGGAACGGTCGCGGGCGGAAAAGCTGGGGATTCGTCCCATCGCGCGCCTGCGGAGCTTTGCCGTGGCGGGCTGTGACGCAACCATGATGGGGCTGGGGCCCATTTATGCGGTGCCTAAGGCCTTAGAGCGGGCAAACCTTACTACGGCGGATATGGACGACATTGAGCTGAATGAGGCGTTTGCCGCCCAGGCCATTCCCTGCATGCGGGAGCTGAAGCTGTCCCCGGAGAAAGTGAATCCGTATGGCGGCGCCATTGCGCTGGGCCATCCTATGGGAGCGACTGGGGCGGTCCTGACCTGCAAGTTGTTGGACTATCTGGCTGATACGGGCGGAAAATATGGTCTGGTTACCATGTGTATTGGCGGCGGTATGGGCGCAGCGGGCGTGTTTGAAATGCTGTAAATGTTGGACACAGATCACCGTTTGTCACGTTTATGCTGGCAATCACCTGAAGTTAACTAAAAAAGAAAACCTGTAACCATTGCGGTTACAGGTTTTCTTTCTGGTTGCGGGGGAGGGATTTGAACCCTCGACCTCCGGGTTATGAGCCCGACGAGCTACCAAACTGCTCTACCCCGCGATATGGTGCCGGAGACCGGGGTCGAACCGGCACGGGATTGCTCCCACGGGATTTTAAGTCCCGGGCGTCTGCCAATTCCGCCACTCCGGCGTGGAGGGCTCCAGTCTCGCGTTTTCTGAGTGCCTAAATAGAATATCATAGTAGCTACAGTATGTCAAGTATTATTTTTGGCGGACAATCAAAAAGGAAGCGCCCGCTTGTGCAGGTGCTTCCTCTTTGGTACGGCTGAAGGGATTCGAACCCCCGACCTTTTGGTTCGTAGCCAAACACTCTATCCAACTGAGCTACAGCCGCATATCAGCGTTTTTCTGGGTCCTTCGCTGACAGCTTAATTATATTAGCACAGCTTTCTATAGAATGCAAGGGTTAATTAGAAATTTTCTGAAATATTTTTTGAGCGGCCTTATTTCTGGGGCTGCTCTGCGATGATACGTTCCAGGCACCCCATCAAATCGGCCATCGTTTCCAGACGGACTCCCATGCTCAGAATATGCTCCCGCAGATGGGCGGGCATAGAGTCGAACTGAGGCCGGATCGCCGGATCTACATACGCCATCCAATCACCTCCTCCGGC
This sequence comes from uncultured Flavonifractor sp., assembly GCF_944383115.1. Lineage (GTDB taxonomy): Bacteria > Bacillota > Clostridia > Oscillospirales > Oscillospiraceae > Flavonifractor. The sequence continues at coordinate 24,543 of NZ_CALWOJ010000010.1, forward strand.
GGAACTCTATGGTCAGTATAGCCACAGAGGAGGAAAAGGATACAGCGGACATCAAAAAACGCGCCTCTATTTCAGAGACGCGGAAGTTTTGGTCTGTCCCCCGCAGGGAGCGATTGCCGCCCTGCGGGGGGACAGTGGGCAGTGCGTTGAAAGAGAGAAGAGAGGAGGAGTCATATCTTTGTTATCTCTGGTATCCTGACGCTATTTATGATACCAGATTCCGCTTCGAAGTGGTGAACCGTTTCAGAACTTACTGTGAACGATTTGTGAACGGACGAGCCTGTTACAGCAAGGTAATAAACTGACTGTTGGCCCAGCCTACCATGCCGTCCAACCGGACTACATACCAGTCCTCCCATTGGTTCAGAACGGTGAGCCTGGTACCGTCGTAGGCTTTGGCCAGGACGGCGGCGGTGGGGGAGGGCTTATCCCGTATGTTCAGGTAGCCCCAGGAGACATCCACCACGGCGGGACGAGACGGACGGGGCTCCAGGAAGGGCAGACCAAAGTATTCTGTCAGGGAGAGGACAATGTTGCGGGCAATGGCGTCCAGATTGTTCTGCACCCAGGTGGCATCGTCCGGATTATCGTGATAGCCCAGCTCCAGAAAGACGGAGGGGGCCCGCACCCGGCGTACTTCGCCGATGGAGGTGGTGGACTCCGCCCGCACTTTATTGGGAAGGGGATAGATGGTTTTCAGACCGTTGGCAATGAGCTGGGCGGCCCGCTTGCCCTGAGCAGAGCTGGGATAATAGAAGACAATGATGCCCCTGGCCTGACCGTATTGCTCCTCCGGCGCCGCGTTGGAGTGGAGGGCCAGGTGGAGATCGTAGTTCCCGGCATTGGAGGCCCGGATAGAGGACAGGGCGGTCATGTCCGGGGTGTTCCGGGAGAAGCGAATTCCCGCTGCGGTGAGGTAGGGTTCCATTGCATCGGCCAGGCGGTTCATCCATTCCTCTTCCGTACCGCCGGTTACATACAGATTGTTCTCCTGAGTGGAGGGGGAGAGGTAAATAATGGGCATAAAAATGACCTCCTTTTTGCCCATCCTATGCGCAAAAAGGAGGTCATGATTATGGACAAAGCCAAATCAGTTCAGTCGGCCCTCCAGGGCGGCCAACTCGTCGGCCAGTTTGGCGGGCAGCTTGTCGCCGAACTTCTGATAGAATGTGTGGATGCCGGCCACCTCATCCTTCCACAGAGCGGTGTCCACGCCCAGCAGACCCTTCAGAGTATCCAGATCTACCCCGGAGTCCTCCAGATCAATGTCCTCGGCATTGGGCTCATAGCCGATGGCGGTTTCCACAGCGTCGGTCTCGTTGAAGCACCGCTTCAGGATCCACTCCAGCACCCGCAGGTTGTCGCCGAAGCCGGGCCAGATGAAGTGGCCTTCGTCGTCGGTGCGGAACCAGTTGACATTGAAGATCTTGGGGGCCTTGTCGCCCAGAGTCTTGCCCATGTCCAGCCAGTGCTGCCAGTAGTCGGCCATGTGATAGCCGCAGAAGGGGAGCATGGCCATAGGATCCCGGCGAACCACGCCTACGGCGCCGGTGGCGGCGGCAGTGGTCTCCGAGGCCATGATGGAACCGACAAACACGCCGTGATCCCAGTCCCGGCTCTGATACACCAGAGGGGCGGTCTTGGCCCGGCGGCCGCCAAAGACAATGGCGGAGATGGGCACGCCGGCGGGATTCTCAAATTCAGGGGAGATGCAGGGACAGTTTTTGGCGGGAGCGGTGAAGCGAGAGTTTGGATGGGCGCCCTTCTCCGTGGAGGTCTTACCGTTCCAGGGATTGCCCTTCCAGTCAACGGCATGCTCCGGCGGATTCTTGTCCAGACCCTCCCACCACACGGTGTTGTCGTCCAGATTATGTACCACATTGGTGAAGATGGTGCCCTTTTGGGTGGTGTGCAGGGCGTTGGGGTTGGATTTCTCGTTGGTGCCGGGGGCCACGCCAAAGAAGCCGTACTCCGGGTTCATGGCCCACAGACGGCCGTCGGGCCCCACCCGCAGCCAGGCAATATCGTCGCCCACGCACCAGACCTTCCAGCCCTTCTTCCGGTAGTGTTCCGGCGGAATGAGCATGGCCAGGTTGGTCTTGCCGCAGGCGGAGGGGAAGGCGGCGGCCAGATAGCGCACCTCGCCCTGGGGATTCTCCACGCCCAGGATGAGCATATGCTCCGCCATCCAGCCCTCATCCCGGCCCAGGCAGGAGGCAATGCGCAGGGCAAAGCATTTCTTGCCCAGCAGCACGTTGCCACCGTAGCCGGAGTTGACGCTCATGATGGTGTTGTCCTCAGGGAAGTGGACGATGTAGCGATTTTCCGGATCAATATCCGCCTTGGCGTGGAGGCCTTTGACAAAGTCGTCGCCGATTACATCGGCCACAGCCTGGCCCACCCGGGTCATAATGGCCATGTTCAATACCACATAGATGGAATCGGTCAGCTCAATACCATACTTGGCAAAGGGAGAACCCACCACGCCCATCGAATAGGGAATGACGTACATGGTGCGGCCCTTCATGGCGCCGGTGTACAGCTTCTTCAACTTGGCGTACATCTCCTGGGGGTTCATCCAGTTGTTGGTGGGGCCGGCGTCCTCCTGCTTGCGGCAGCAGATAAAGGTGCGGTCTTCTACCCGGGCCACGTCGTTGACCGCGGTGCGGTGGAGATAGCAGCCGGGCAGCTTCTCCTCGTTGAGCTTCTCGATCTCGCCGGTGGCGCAGGCCTGAGCCCGCAGGTCCTCCAGCTGGGCCTCGGTGCCGTCGATCCATATGATCTGATCGGGCTGGGTCATGGCGGCCATTTGGTCGATCCAGTCCAGAACAGCGCGATTCTTTGTCAATGCCATGAGAGGGTCCCCCTTTGATTGATTACTTGGGAAAAGTGCTTTCATTTATTTTAGACGAAAATCATGAAACTTGCAAGTGCTTTTCGTCAATTCTGCAAAAAGTGCAGGTAGATGGGGGAAAATGCCGGGCAGGATGAAAGATTTGGACTCAGAAAAGCCGCCCTGTGTGGGGGAAGAGAAGGCGGCAATGTTACTCCAGCAGGTCGGGGCCGGGCAGGTCCATCTGCCGCTTACGGGCGGCGGAGAAGGCCAGCTTGTCCCCCAGGGCCTTCCGGTCGCCGGTGGCCAGCACTTCCCGGTAGGACTGGAGGTTGCCGATGAGTCGGTCCAGCACAGCCAACAGGGCGGGCTGGTTGAGGGAGAAGAGCTGAGTCCACAGGCCTACGTCCAGGGCGGCCACCCGGGTGCAGCCCCGGAAGGAGGAGCCCTCAAAGCCCTTACAGTCGAAAAGAGTGGGATCGTCACACACCGCCACGGCAATGATGTGCATGACCTGGCTGGTGTAGGCGATGAGGGCGTCGTGGGCCTGGGCGGTGGTGCGATGGACGTCCTTGCAGCCCATATAGGCGGCCAGCCGTTCCAGCAGGGTCAGATGTTCCGGGCGGCTGTTTTCCCGGGGAACCATGAGAAAGTGGGAGCCTTGGAACAGAGAGGCAAAGGCGTGTTCCACGCCGGAGAATTCGGTGCCCGCCATCGGATGGCAGCCCACAAAGTCCACCGTATCCGGCAGGCAGGCAGCCCCCTCCAGAATGGCAGACTTGACGCCGCACACGTCCCACACAAGGGCCCCCGGCTTGAACTGGTCCTTGTAGGTGTGCAGAAAGTCCAGGATGCCCTGGGGGTGAAGGGCCAGGGCCACCACATCGGCCTGGGGGATCACATCGGCGGCGTGTTCGGTGACACGGTCGCCTACGCCGTGTTCGCTGGCATAGCGCAGGGTGGGCTGAGATACGTCCACGCCTACGATCTCGTAGTCCTCGAAGCCCTTCAGGGCCAGAGCCATAGAGCCGCCGATCAAACCTAGACCCACGATAACGAGTGTTTTTTTCATGTTGCGGCCTCCTATTACAGGGCGCGGCCCACGCAGGGGGCCAGGACGCGCAGCTTGTCCATCAGGCCGGAGAACTGGGCGGGGGTGATGGACTGGGCCCCGTCGCACAGGGCGTGGGGCGGGTCGTTGTGGACCTCCACGATGAGGCCGTCGGCCCCGGCGGCCAGAGCCGCCATGCTCATCCGCTCCACCATCCAGGCCTTGCCGCAGGCATGGGAGGGGTCCACCACCACCGGCAGGTGGGAGAGCTGCTTTACCGCCAGCACCGCCGACAGGTCCAGGGTGTTGCGGGTGAAGGTCTCAAAGGTGCGGATGCCCCGCTCACACAAAATAACCTTCTCATTGCCGCCGGCCATGATGTACTCGGCGGACATGAGCCACTCCTCGATGGTGGAGGAGAGGCCCCGCTTGAGCAGGATGGGTTTGGTGGTCTTGCCCAGCTGCTTCAAAAGGTCGAAGTTCTGCATATTCCGGGCTCCTACCTGGATCACGTCCACGCACATCTCAAACATCTCCACATTGTCGGTGGACATGATCTCGGTGACGATGGGCAGACCGGTCACCGCCCGGGCCTCCTGGAGCAGCCGGATGCCGTCGTTGCCCATGCCCTGGAAGGCGTAAGGGGAGGTGCGGGGCTTGAAGGCGCCGCCCCGCAGGGCGGCTGCTCCGGCGGCCTGGACCGCCTGGGCCACGCCCACGATTTGCTCCTCGCTCTCCACTGAACAGGGCCCGGCGATGACTGCCAGCTTTTCGCCCCCCACCAGGGCGCCGCCTCCCAGGTCGATCACCGTGTCCTCCGGGTGGTACTTCCGGTTTGCTTTCTTATAGGGTTCGGTGACACGCATCACCCGGTCCACGCCGGGCAGCAGGGACAGTTTCTCCTGGTCAATGGCATCGGCGTTGCCCTCGGCACCCAGAATGGTGGTCTCGGCGCCTTTGGACACCATGACCTTGACCCCACCCTCCTCCATCGTGCGGATGGCTTTCTCCAATTCTTCCGGGGTGAATCCCCGCTTCATAATGACAACCATGCTACTGCTCCTTTCTGTAAAAAAGATCCGCATCCGCCCAAAGGCGGCTGCGGATCTTCCACTCCGATTTGGAACGAGTCCCACTCAGCCGGTTATGGGCAGGCAAAAACGCCGCTGGCAAAATAGCAGCGGTAATAGCCATATCCATGACCGGTACGCTTCAGCACGAGGGACACGCTCCTTTCTTTGACTGAGACTTTAACACTTTTTGGTGCGAAAGTCAAGAATAAAATTCTTCTTGAAATCCTACCAGTATTGTGGTATTATATCCCCAAAAACTGGGGAGGTGGCGGAATGAAAATCTCTACCAAAGGACGATATGCGCTGCGGTTGATGCTGGATGTGGCCCTTCACAGCCACGGGGCGGCGGTACCTCTGCGGGATGTGGCCCTGCGGCAGGATATTTCCGACAAATATTTGGAGCAGATCGTGACTCAGCTCTCCCGGGCGGGGTTGGTACGCTCGGTACGGGGCGCCGGAGGCGGTTACCTGCTGACCCGGGAGCCGGAGGAGTACACCGTGGGGGAGATCCTGCGGGTGCTGGAGGGGAACCTGGCCCCGGTGAGTTGTGCCGACAGCGATGATGTGTGCCGTTGCGGTCGGGCGGATAGGTGCGTTACTGTGGATGTGTGGCGGGAAATTCAGGCCGCAGTGTCCGGAGTGGTGGATCACCTGACCCTGGCCGATCTGGTACGGCGGCACCAGGAAAAGTGCCCGGATAACGGCGAGAACGCCGGCTGAATCCATGCCGGGAGAGGAGGAGATCCGGCATGGGGAGAAACGTCTGTAAACAATGTTCCGCAGATAATGAGGCCGGCGTACGTTACTGTCAGCGGTGCGGCGGGGCGCTGGAGGAGAAGCTGCCTCTGTTCTCCACGTCCAACCTCCGGTGGCTGGCAGGTATGGGGCGGAAGGATGTCAATTTTGCGCCCCTGGTTGCGTCAGAGGGGAGAGAGCAGGCCACGGTCCGGCCCAAGGTGTCGCCTCTGCCTGATGGCAGTTGGTACTGCCCCGAATGCGGCACAAAAAATGCCCCCCGCAGCATCTTCTGTTCCGGTTGCGGCAGGGATATGTAACGCATAAGCAAGCGAAGGCCCCGGATAAAACCCGGGGCCTTCGCTTGCTTATGCGTAGATGCCGGTGGAGAGGTAGCGCTCGCCGGTGTCGGGCAGAACGGCCACGATGGTCTTGCCCTGGAGGTCGGGCCGCTTGGACAGTTCCCGGGCCGCCCAGGCGGCGGCACCGGAGGAGATGCCCACCAGGACGCCCTCCGCCCGGGCCAGCTCCTTGGCGGCGGCAATGGCCTCCACGCCGGGGACGGGCAGGACCTCATCCACTACTCCCATATCCAGGGTCCCGGGGACGAAGCCGGCGCCGATGCCCTGGATCTTGTGGGGGCCGGGCTGGCCGCCGGACAGGACGGGGGACTCGGCGGGCTCCACCGCCACCACCTTGATGTTGGGATTCTGCTCCTTCAGGAACCGGCCCGCGCCGGTGATGGTGCCGCCGGAGCCCACCCCGGCCACCAGCACGTCCACTGTGCCGTCGGTATCCCGCCAGATCTCCGGGCCGGTGGTCTCATAGTGGGCCTGGGCGTTGGCGGGGTTATTGAACTGGTCGGGCATCCAGGCGGAGGGGTCGGCCTCCAGCAGCTCCCGGGCCTTAGCGATGGCGCCCGACATACCCTTGGCACCCTCGGTGAGTACCAGTTCCGCCCCCAGGGCGGACAGAAGGGAGCGGCGCTCCTGGCTCATGGTCTCGGGCATGGTGAGGACCACCCGATAGCCCCGCTGGCGGCCGATGTAGGCCAGGGCTACGCCGGTATTGCCGCTGGTGGGCTCCACAATGGTGGCGCCCGGCTTGAGCAGCCCCGCCTCCTCGGCGGCCCGGATCATGTAAAGACCCGCCCGGTCCTTGGCGGAGGACAGGGGATTGAAGCTCTCCAGCTTGCCCAGAATGCCGCCGCCGGGGGCGAAATGCTCCAGGCGGAGCAGGGGGGTATTGCCAATCAGTTCGGGAATGGAATGGGCGATCTTCATAAGGTACAGCCTCCCAGTACGTTTCTCAGGTTGGTATCAGCATACCACATAAATCCCACAAATTCAATAGGAATTTTGGGCAACAAACAAGGCCCGCCGGAGGGCGGGCCTTGTTTTATCATTGATGCAATCAGAACATGGGGACGACGGCGCTGGGCCAGGTCTCTTCCATATAAGCCTTGACCTCGTCGCTCTTGAGGGCATCCACCAGGGCCTGGATGGCGGGGTCCTCCTCCCGGCCTTCCTTGACCACCAGCACGTTCACATAGGCCTGTGCGGCTTCGCCGTCAGTGGACTCCACGGCCAGAGCATCGGCGGCGTTCAGGCCGGCCTGGAGAGCGTAGTTACCGTTGATGACGGCCAGATCCAGGCTGTCCAGAGAGCGGGGCAGCTGAGCGGCTTCCAGCTCCTGAATGTCCAGGTTCTTGGGATTCTCGGCGATGTCCAGCTTGGTGGCGGTGAGGCCAGCGCCTTCCTTCAGGGTGATCAGACCCTCCTGCTGGAGGAGCAGCAGGGCGCGGCCCTCGTTGGTGGGGTCGTTGGGCACGCCGATGACGGCGCCGTCGGGCAGGTCGGCCAGGGAGGTGGTCTTGCCGGCGTAGATGCCGAAGGGCTCGTAGTGCAGGTCGGCCACGCTCACCAGGTGGGTGCCGTTCTGCTCGTTAAAGTCGTTGAGATAGGTGATGTGCTGGAAGTAGTTGGCGTCCACCTGGCCATCCTCTGTGACCATGTTGGGCTGGATGTAGTCGGTGAACTCCTCGATCTCCAGAGTGATGCCCTGCTCAGCCAGGACTTCCTTGGCCACCTTCAGAATCTCGGCGTGGGGCGTGGGGGAGGCGGCCACACGGATGACAGTGCCCTCGGGCACGGAGGAGGTTTCGGTGGAACCGGCGGGGGTGGTGGAGTCTACCGGGGTGGTCTCGGTGTTGTTGGCGGGGGTGTTGGCGGAACCGGAGTTGCCGCCGCCACAGCCGGCCAGCAGGCCGAAGGACAGAGCGCCGGCCAGGAGCAGAGAGACAAGTTTCTTCATGGTGCATTTCTCCTTTTCATGATACAGGTGTGACCCAAAAGCGAACACAAAAAAACGCCCTTGAAACAACTTCAAGGACGAGAGCTTTCGCTTCGTGGTACCACCTTGTTTCACCTCTGCCTCACGACAGGGGCCTTATGGAGTACTGACATACTCCTGCGCGCTGACGGGCGCACCCGTCGCAGCCTATACCATACGGTAGTCGGTGCGCCGCTCCGAGACCATCTTCACTGAAACCTTCCGTGCCCGTTCCCACCATACCGGGCTCTCTGCGACGTATCTTTCCAGTTACTCTTCTCTTCATTGCGTTTGAGGGGCGTATTCAGTTTTCGCTGGGTTGGACTTAGTTTACAACCCAATTATCATTCTGTCAAGCGGTCAGGTTGCACAAAAAAGTATGCGTGTAAACCTTACAGTTTACACGCATACGAAAATTACCGCATACCGTTGGGGATGCTTTTATTCTTATTCTCTTTGATCTTTCCCAGGGTCTCCTTTTTGGAGCGCCGTTTACCACCTTTGTCGGTGATGCGGTGGTCCAGGCTGACGGCGATTTTGGTGCCGATGGTCTGGAATACCTGTACCAGGATTACGATAAGGACCACGGCCACAAACATGACGCCGTAATTATATTTGTTATAGCCGTAGTTGATGGCGATCTTGCCCAGGCCGCCGCCGCCGATAAAGCCGGCCATAGAGCCGTAGCCCAGGATGGTGATGAGGGCGGTGACAAAGCCGGCCACCAGGCCGGGTTTGCTCTCAGGCAGGATCACCTTCCAGATGATCTGGAAGGGGGTGCAGCCCATAGACTGGGCCGCCTCAATGACACCCTTGTCCACCTCCCGCAGGGAGGTCTCCACCAGACGGGCCACAAAGGGCGCGGCGGCTACCACCAGAGGCAGAATGGCGGCGGGGGTGCCGATGGAGGTGCCGATCAGCGGCTTGAACACCGGCAGCAGCATCATCATCAGGATCAAAAACGGCACGGAACGCAGGATGTTGATGACAATGTTGATAAACTTCATCAGAGGGCCGGGAAGAGGACGCACGCCCTCCTTCTCGCCGGCCACCAGGATCACGCCCAGGATCAGACCCAACAGGCAGGCCAGCACGGTGGCCGCCGCCGTGGAGTAGAGGGTTTCCCAGATGCCGTTCAACATCTCCTGCTGCATGGCGGGCTCGGTGAGGGCGGCCATCATCTGGTTCAAAAACTTATCCATGATAGTCGGGCACCTCCTCCACACTGACGTCCTGCTGGGCGCGGAGATAGTTCATGGCCTTGGCGGCCTCGCTCTTGTCCTCCGGCAGGCCCAACAGCATGGAGCCGAAAGCCTTGCCGTTCACGTTGCGGGTGTCGGCGCCCAGAATGTTCACCTTGACTCCGCAGTCGATGGCCAGGGAGGCGATGAGCGGTTCATAGGAAGAACCGCCGTTGAATACCACCCGCACCACGCTGGCCACGGGGAACTGGTCGATACGGGCCCCCTCGGGAAACACCAGCCTGCGGCCGGCCTCGGTCTTGGGGTTGGAGAAAACCTCCTCCACTGTGCCGGTCTCCACCATGTGGCCGTGGTCCAGAATGGCCACATGGGTGCAGATCTCCTCCACCACCGCCATCTCATGGGTGATGACCACCACGGTAATGCCCAGGCGCCTGTTGATGTCCTGGATCAGTTTCAGGATGGACCGGGTGGTGGTGGGGTCCAGAGCAGAAGTGGCCTCGTCACACAGCAGCACCTTGGGGTTGGAGGCCAGGGCCCGGGCGATGGCGATGCGCTGCTTCTGACCGCCGGAGAGCTGGGCGGGGTAGGCATTGGCCTTGTCGGGCAGGCCCACAATATCCAGGTACTCCAGGGCCCGCTTTTTAGCCTCGGCAGCCGGGACGCCGGCGATCTCCATGGGGAAGCAGATGTTCTTCAGGCAGGTGCGCTGCATCAGCAGGTTGAACTGCTGGAAGATCATGCTGATGGATCGGCGGGTTTGCCGCAGACGGGCGGGGGAGAGGTCCATCAGGTTCTCCCCGTCGATGAGGACCTCTCCCTGGGTGGGCCGCTCCAGCAGATTGATGCAGCGCACCAGAGTGGACTTGCCCGCGCCGCTCATGCCCACGATGCCAAAGATATCCCCATCCCCAATGGTCAGGTTGATATCTGACAGGGCTTCAAAGTCCCCGTCCGCCGTGGGAAAGACCTTGGACAGGTGTTTCAGTTCGATCACAGGTCTGTTCTCCTTCGTCTCATTTGTATGTAATACCTCCGGTTTTGACAAAACACCGGGATGTTTGTATCAAGAATATTCTATGACAACCGGGACGGGCTGTCAAGGCGTTTCGGCCTGGAGCGCCGGGCAGGAAAAAAGCCGGGCCATTGGCCCGGCTTTTTTGGGTAACAAATCAGTCGGTCACGAAGGGCAGCAGCGCGATCTGACGGGCGCGCTTGATGGCCTCGGTGAGCTGACGCTGGTGCATGGCGCAGGTGCCGGTGGTGCGGCGGGGCAGGATCTTGCTCCGCTCGGACAGGAACCGACGCAGCTTCACAGCGTCCTTATAGTCGATATGCTCCACCTTGTCCACACAGAAGGTGCAGACCTTACGGCGCTTGCGGCCGCGGGGGCGCTCTCTATCCATAGCCATAACTGGTAAACCTCCCTTGTTCCGGGCCTGGAGCCCGGCTTGTTTCATGATGCGGCATCCGCCGCTGTGTTTCAATTAAAAGGGCAGCTCGCCGTCGTCCTCAGTGAGTTCGGCAAACTGGTCGCCGCCGGCAGGGGCGGAATAGCCGCCGCCGACAGGGGCCGCGGGGGGCGCATAGCCGCCGGGCGCGCCGTAACCGCCGGAGGGCGCGCCGTAGCTGCCGCCTTCGGCGTCCCGCTTGGAGTCGCCAAAATACACGTTGTCGGCTACCACCTCGGCGCTGGTGCGCTTATTGCCGTCCCGGTCCGTCCAGTCACGCATCTGGAGCCGGCCCTCCACCACGGCCATACGGCCCTTGGTGAGAAAGCGGGAGACAAATTCCGCCGTCTGGCGCCAGGCCACCACGTCAATCCAGTCGGTGGCCTTTTCACCGGTGGTTTTGTCCTTGAAGTCCCGGTCTACCGCCAGCCGGAAGGAGGCCACGGGGGTCCCAGTCTGGGTGTGGCGCAGCTCGGGATCACGGGCCAGACGGCCCATGAGAATGATACGGTTCAGCACGACGCTTCCCCCTCCTTACTCGTCCTTGCAGACGATCAGGGAGCGCATCACGCCGTCAGTGATCCGCAGGATACGATCCAGCTCACGGGGGAACTCGGGCTTGGAGCTGAAGGTCATCAGCACATAGTAGCCCTCGTTCAGGTCGTTGATGGGATAGGCCAGGTGGCGCTTGCCCCACTCGTCGACCTCAGCCAGGGTGCCGTTCTGCTCCACCAGAGCCTTGAACTTTTCCACCATGGCAGCAGTGGCCTCCTCGCCCAGGTTGGGATCGAGAATGTAGACCACCTCGTAGTTACCGCTGAGTTTTGCCATTTTCTTTGCACCTCCTTATGGACATATGGCCCCCGCCTCCGGCAGGGGCAAGGATGGCCTGTTTGAAACAAGCTATATCATTATATAGGAATTTTGGGAATTGTCAAGGCTTTTTCATGAGGAAAAATGAGAATTTCAGCGTTGTGAGAGTATGGAGTGGTTCCTTCGGCGGAGGACTCCATTTTTTTATTTTTTTCCTTGGGTGTACGCAAACATCCAACTATAAGGGGGTGGGACGTAAGGGTGAGGAGGGAGATGCGTGAACAAGGAACGGGACCGGCTGCTAAAGCAGATGGAAAAATTGGCCCGGTGCAAAGCCAACGATGCAGTCAAACTGGCCTTCCTGGACGGCAGCCGTCTGGAAGAGGTGGATGGGTTGGATCTGACGCCCCTCACCGGATTCAAATGCAGCGACAAGGGCGGCGTGGAGATCCAGCTGGTGGATCGGCTGGCGGCCCTCAGATTGCTGGTGGAACTCTCCGACGGACAGGAGAGCCAACAGGCGGCGGAGTTTTTCCAGGCCTGGGAGCGGAAGGCCGGCCAAGGGGAGCGGGAGGAGTCATGAAGTTCCGGGCGTTTTCTCCCAAACAGAGACAAGTGCTGACCTGGTGGTGCGACCCGGCGGTACGGGATCGGGAGGCCATTATCTGCGATGGGGCAGTGCGCAGCGGCAAGACCCTGTGCATGGGTTTGTCCTTCTTCTGCTGGGCCATGCGGACCTTCCGGGGACAGGCCTTCGGCCTGTGCGGGAAAACCGTCACCGGCCTGCGGCGCAATCTGCTGGGCGGATTGCTGCCGGTGCTGCGGGAACTGGGGTTCCACTGGGAAGAAAAGGTCTCCAAGAACCTGCTCACCGTCCGCTTCGGCGGCAGGGAGAACACCTTTTACCTCTTCGGCGGCAAGGACGAGGGGAGCGCCGCCCTGATTCAGGGCATTACCCTGGCGGGGGTGCTGCTGGACGAGGTGGCCCTCATGCCCCGGTCCTTCGTGGAACAGGCCTGCGCGCGCTGTTCCGTGGAGGGGAGCAGGATGTGGTTCTCCTGCAACCCGGAGGGGCCGGAGCATTGGTTTTACAAGGAGTGGATCCAAAAGAAGGAGGAACACAATGCCCTCTACCTCCACTTTACCATGCAGGACAATCCGGCCCTCTCCCCCAGGGTTATCCGGCGCTATGCCCGCAACTTCAGCGGTGCGTTCTACCGCCGGTTTGTGCTGGGCGAGTGGGTGGCGGCCGAGGGACGGGTGTACGACTTTTTTGACGAGAGCTATGTGAAAAGCGCACCCCAGGGAGAGATGGAGCAGTGGTGCATCTCCTGCGACTACGGCACGGTCAATCCCGCGTCCTTCGGCCTGTGGGGCCTGCGGGAGGGAATATGGTACCGGATAAACGAATTTTACTACGACTCCAGGCAGCAGGGACGGCAGAAAACCGACGGAGAATATGCCCGTGATCTGGAGCAGCTGGCGGGAGGAAGGACCATCCGGAGGGTGGTCATCGACCCCTCCGCCGCCAGCTTCATCGAGACCCTGCGGAGAAAGGGATGGCCGGTGGAAAAGGCGGACAACGACGTACTGGCCGGCATCCGTACCACCGCCGAACTGCTGCGGCAGGGAAAACTGGTCATCTGTACCCCCTGCCGGGACGCCATCCGGGAGTTTTCCCTCTACCGCTGGGATGAAAAGGCGGTGGGCGACAAGGTGATCAAAAAGCACGACCATGCAATGGATGATATCCGCTACTTTGCCGTGACGGTGGCGGCAGGGGGCGAGAAGGGATTCTTTGGCGGGTTGTGCGTGGAGCGGGGCCGGTTTTAGAACGGTCAAGGCAGCAAAGGAGTGTGATTATGGGACTGTTCCACAAGAAAAATGAGCCGGGCGGCGGGTTGGCCGTCCAGATCCGGGAGGGAGGCAGGCATCCATTCAGCGTGCTGGACGGTTATGTGCCCCTGCGGCAGGGGGAGATCGCCCTCTATCGCAGCATCCGGGAGGCGGTGCCCATTGTGGACGCCGCCATCTGGAAGCTGATCCGGCTGGCCGGAGGAGTGCAAGTGAAGTGCCAGGATCAGGCGCAGAAGGAACTGGACTGGTTCCTCCAACACGTCAATACGGGACGGGGTCAGCGGGGCATCCAGTCCTTCCTGGACTGCTATCTGGACTCTATGCTCACCTGCGGCCGGGCGGTGGGGGAGATCGTCCCTGACCGGAGGCGGCGGGACATCGCCGCCCTGCTGTGCGGAAACGTGGCCGACATCGAGATTAAAGAGGGGGACACCCCGATGGACTTCACCATCTGGGGACGGGGCGAAAATGGGGCCATGCGGGAGCTGCCCCGGCAGGAGCTGCTCCTCTTCACCCCCTTCCAGCCCGAGACCGACAGCCCCTACGGGGTGAGTTTGCTGCGGTCCATGCCCTTCCTCGCCGAGATTTTGCTGAAGATCTATCAGGCGATGGGTATGAACTGGGAGCGGATGGGCAACGTCCGCTTCGCGGTGGTATATAAGCCGGGGGACAGCCCCCTGGATCAGAGTATGGTGCAGGAGCGCAGCCGCCAGATCGCCCGGGAGTGGTCCGCCGCCATGCAGGCGGGCAAGCACGGCAATGTCCGGGACTTTGTGGCGGTAGGCGATGTGGACATCAAGGTCATCGGCGCCGACAACCAGGTGCTGGACAGCGAGGTGCCGGTGCGGCAGATCCTGGAACAGCTGGTGTCCCGCACCGGCATCCCCCCCTTCCTGCTGGGGTTGTCCTGGTCCTCCACCGAGCGAATGAGTACCCAGCAGGCCGACATGATGACCAGTGAGATCACCGCCATCCGCCGTGGACTGGAGCCGGTGGTGGAGCGGATCTGTGAGTTGTGGCTCAGACTCCACGGGTATGATCCCAAGGTGACGGTGGAGTGGAAGGATATCAACCTCCAGGACCTGGTGGAGGAGGCTCGGGCGGAGCTTTACCGCCAGCAGGCCCGGACGGTGGAGATGGACAACGAGGCCAGAGAGAAGGGAGAGACGGTATGAACATCAACAAGCAGGCGGGGGTGGATCAGGGTACCGCCCTGGATCAGAACGAGCTAGGGCTGATCAACGCCATCAGCCGCAAAAAGCTGACGGAGGAGGAGGTATACACCTTCGCCGTGCGGCTGTGCGACAACGAGGTGGATCGGGACGGGGAGCGGTTCCCGACGGAGACGCTGGAGGAGTTGGCCCCCCTCTTTGTGGGCAAGAGCGGTATTTTCGATCACCAGTGGAGCGCCGCCGGACAGACCGCCCGCATCTATCGCACCGAGCTGGTGCGGGAGGAGAGCGTTCTCACGGCGGCGGGGGACCCGCTGTGCTACCTGAAGGGTTACGCCTATATGCTGCGTACCGACAGCAACAAGGATCTGATCGCCGAGATCGAGGGCGGCATCAAAAAGGAGGTGAGCGTGGGCTGCGCGGTGGAGGAGGCCAGATGCTCCATCTGCGGAGAGAACATCCATGACAGAGGCAGGTGCGCCCATGAGAAGGGCAGGGAGTACGGCGGCAAGCTGTGCTGGGCCGATCTGGTCCACGCCACCGACGCCTAC
>NZ_CALWOJ010000011.1 GCF_944383115.1 uncultured Flavonifractor sp.
TGCGGTAGAAGGGAGCCTTCTTGGCGCCCATACGACGCAGTCTGATCTTAACCATTGTATCTTCACCTCCATGTAATTGTAAAACATATCTATGGAAACGCGGCGTGGCGCGTTTACCAACCTGTCAGAAGGGCAGACCGGGTATTTTGCCCAGCTTACCCATTTTCCCCAGCTTGCCCATGCGCTTCATCTGCTTGCCGGAGAACTGCTTGGTCATCTGCTGCATCATATCGAATTGCTTGAGCAGACGATTGATGTCCACCACCTGGGTGCCGGAGCCGGCGGCAATGCGCTTTTTCCGGCTGTTGTTCAGCAGGGAGGGATCCTCCCGCTCGGCAGGGGTCATGGACAGGATAATGGCCTCGGTGCGGGAGAGGGACTTTTCATCCACATTGGCCCCTTCCAGTGCCTTGGAACTGACACCGGGGAGCATCCCGGCAATGTCGGACAGGGAGCCCATACTCTTAATCTGTACCAGCTGATCATAGAAATCCGAGAGGGTGAAGCGGTTCTTCCGCAGCTTCTGCTCCAGCTCGGCGGCCTTCTTGGCGTCAAAGGTCTGCTGGGCCTTTTCAATCAGGGAAAGCACGTCGCCCATGCCCAGGATACGGGAGGCCATCCGATCGGGGTAGAACACGTCCACCTGATCCAGCTTCTCGCCCTGGCCCACAAACTTGATGGGCTTGCCGGTGACCGCCTTGATGGAGAGGGCCGCGCCGCCTCGGGCGTCACCGTCCAATTTGGTGAGCATGACGCCGGTAATATCCAGGGCCTCGTCAAAGGCCTTGGCCGCGTTGACTGCGTCCTGACCGATCATGGCGTCCACGATGAGCAGGATCTCGGTGGGGTCAATGGCCGCCTTCATGTCCTTGAGCTGTTCCATCAGCTCCTCATCCACATGGAGCCGGCCGGCGGTGTCGATAAATACGATGTCATTGCCGTGCTTTTTGGCATGCTCAATGCCCGCCCTGGCAATGTCGATGGGATCGATCTGCCCCATCTGGAACACGGGCACGTCCACCTGGGAGCCCACGACCTCCAGCTGGGTGATGGCGGCGGGACGGAAGGTGTCGCAGGCCACCAGAAGGGGCCGCTTGCCCTGCTTTTTGAAAAAGCCCGCCAGCTTTGCGCCGTTGGTGGTCTTGCCTGCGCCGTTGAGGCCGCACAGCATCACCACCGTGGGGGGGTTGGAGGAGATGGTCAGCTTGGTACTCTCGCCGCCCATCAGATTGGTCAGCTCTTCGTTAACGATCTTGACGATCATCTGGGCGGGAGTCAGGCTCTCCAGTACGTCGGAACCCACGGCCCGCTCAGTAACAGAGGCCACAAACTGCTTGACCACCTTGAAGTTTACGTCGGCCTCCAGCAGGGCCATCCGGATCTCCTTCATGGCCTCCTTCACGTCGGCCTCAGTGAGACGGCCCTTGCCCCGCAGCCGCTTGAAGGCGGCGGACAGCTTTTCGGTCAGTCCTTCAAATGCCATGAGGGTTACTCCTGTTTCAGCTGGTCCAGAATGCCGCGGATACGAGCGCACTGGACCTCGATCTCATCATCCTGTACCCGCTGCTCATTGCACCGGGCGATGGCGTTTACCGCTTCTTCCACCTCGAGGAATTGCTGCTGCATCTTATGGAAACGCTTGATGATGCCGGTCTTGTCCTCCAGTTCGGTGAGGATGGCCTCGGCCCGGACGATCACGTCCCGGACGCCCTGGCGGGTGATGTCGTAGTTCTCGGCGATCTCAGCCAGAGAGAGATCCTCATTGTAGTAGAGGTCGTAGAATTCCTTCTGTCGGTCGGTGAGCATATCTCCATAGAAATCATAGAGCAGAGCCATGCGATAGGCCTGGTTCTTCATGGTACACCCTCCTTCAGGAAGTCGTTCTGTAAAGGAAGTAAAGTTACACTGCTTTACAACGAGGGTTATGATACACGATTTTACGCTGTTTGTCAAGGGGAAACGGGGGATTATTTTTGCTTTTCTTCAGCTGCATACCAGAGGGGGAAGCCCAGCAGTACCGCGCCGCCCAGTAAGTTACCCAGAGTGACCCAGAGCAGGTTCCAACCCATAGCTGCCCAGTCTGCCGTATGGGTGTACAGAGCGTAAAGGGCAAAGTAAGCCATATTGGCGATGGAGTGTTCCAGACCGGTGAGGACGAAGGTGGTAATGGCCAGGGCAATGACCAGGGCCTTACCCGTCTCGCTCTGAAGCCGGAAACCGGCAAACACCCCTACGCATACTAAGAAGTTGCACAATACCCCTCGCAGCAGCAGTACATACCAGGACGGGGACAGCTTGCCAGGAACCATAACGGCCAGATAGGCGCCCAGCAGGTCGCCGCTGGCGCCGGAACCCACCAGCACCAGACAGAGTACCAGGATGCCCGCCAGGTTGCCCAGATAGGACATGATCCAGACCTGCAGAGCCCCGGTGGGGGAGACCTGATTTTCATAGAGGGAGATCCCCATCACCAGGTTGCAGCCGGTGAACAGTTCGCCGCCCAACAGGACGATGAGGATCAGGGCGGCGGAAAAAGTAACTGCCCCCAGCAGTTTAGCCAGAGGCAGTGTGTCGGTGTAAAACCAGGCGGAACACAGGCAGGACAACAGCGTGCCCACAAAAATAAAGGCCCCGGCCAGAGCGGACCGGGTCAGATAGCGCATAGGGGCAGTACGGGCCAGAACCAGCTTTCCGGCGCCTGCCTGGGCAATGAGTTCCACAGCGGTACGATTCATCGGCTCCATTCCTCCATCCTGCAAAGGCAGCAAGATTGCCGCACCAGCGGGTTTGTTTCCTGAATAAACTTATTTTACCGGAGATCGTCCCACCATACAAGAGGGGAATGGACATTTTGTATATTTCCACCACACCGGCAAAGACTAGGAGTACATCAGATAAGGAGGTTATACCAGTGAAAACCCGCATCCTTTTAGCCACAGCACTGGCAGCTGCTTTGCTTACTGCGGCCCTGCCTGCTTCGGCCCTATTCTTGGATCAGGAAGCGACGCAGCCGGCGGTGCTGGATGTCGTGAAAAATGGAATGGCCACGGAGACCATCGCCTTTCAGTCCTCAGATTTTGTGGTGGAGGGGGAAGGGGCTCTGGATGCCATTGTGATCACGGATCTGCCTGACGCCGCCGCCGGTATGCTGACCGTAGGCGATCAGATGGTGGGGGAGGGGGACGTGATCGCTATGTCGGCTGTAGACGGCCTGCGTTTCACACCCAGCCTCCTGACCGAGTTAACGGAGGCCAGCTTCCGCTTTCAGCCGCTCTTCGCAGGCGGAGAGCCGGGAGTGGAGGCCGGCGTGGAACTTCATCTGCTGAGTCAGGCCAACGGGGCGCCGGTGGCGGAGAATCTGGAACTGTCCACCTATAAAAATGTGGCGGTCACCGACCGCTTTTCCGCCGTGGACCCGGAGGGCGACCTGCTGACCTACCGGCTGGTAAAAAAGCCGGCCCGGGGTTCTGTGACCATCGGGGAGGACGGCCAGTTTGTCTACACCCCCTATGAGAACAAGACCGGCAAAGACTCCTTCACCTATATTGCCATGGACACGGTGGGCAACGCCTCCGACCCGGCTACCGTTAAGGTAAAGATCGAAAAGCCGGACACCAAGGTGACCTACGCCGACCTCAGCGGCCACCCGGCTCACAAGGCGGCCATCCGCCTGGCGGAGGAGGGGGTCTTTGTGGGCGAGTGCATGGGAGGGGAATACTTCTTCCAGCCTGATGCCGCCGTCACCCGCAGTGAGTTTGTGGCCATGGCTATGAACGCTGCCGGGGTGGAGTCCCTGGAGGGGGTGTCCCGTACCGGCTTTGCCGACGACGAGAGCATTCCCACCTGGGCCAAGCCCTATGTGTCCTCCGCCCTGAAGTGCGGCCTGGTTCAGGGAACCACCGACGAAGAGGGCCGGGTGGTGTTCCGGGCCGATGACTCCATCACCACCGCCGAGGCGGCGGTACTGCTGGACCGGGTGCTGTCCGTCACCGACGTGGACGCCCAGACCTTTGCCGCCGACGCCCCCGCCTGGGCGGCCCAGTCGGCGGCCAACCTATCTACCTGCGGGGTACTGCCGGCGGATGCCGGCCTCACGGACACTCTGACCCGTGGAGAGGCGGCAGAATTGCTGTGTGCCGCTCTGGATCTGCTGGACAGCCGGGACACCGGCTGGTTTTAAAGGGGATATGAGAAAAACGGCCGCCATCGGCGGCCGTTTCCCTTTATGCACGAGGGCGCAGTTTATACCATATCATAAAAAGAAGTAACCCTGCAAGGCAGAGCCCGCCGCCCAGCCAGAAGGACCAGGCTAAATTGATTTCCGCCAGGGTGCCAAAGGCCAGGTTGGTACCAACTCCCACCCCATCTATGATCATGGCGTGGACGCTGAGGGCGGTGGCCCGGTTCACAGTGGTCACCTGCTTGTTTTGCAGGTCCATCAGGAAGGGCTGGCACAGGGTATTGCACAGCCGCAGGGTGAGAATGGCACAGATGGAGGGGAGAGGGGCAGCGGTCAGGGCCAGGGCGATACAGGCCAGTACCCCGCCGCCGTAGAGCAGCACCGCCGTTCCCACGGTGCCCGTCCGGCGGGTAAGCCGGGCGGACCAGATCCCCGCCATACCCAGCACCGTGGCGGCGATGTAGAGGACGCCGATGGCCCAATCAGGCAGGCCGGCGCGTACATATTGCAGCTGGTTTAAAAAGGTGGTGATGGTCTGGTGGGCCTCGGAGAGAAGGGCCGCCGACAGGAGAAAGAGGAGCAGCCGCCGGTTGGTCAGTGTCTGGCGCAGGATGTCCAGGGTCAGCCGGGGAGAGAAGGGGGCGGAGGCCTTCACCTCGGTGAGTCCCAGGGCGCACAGGGCGGCGGCGCCATAGCTGAGGACAGTAAGACCGCCCGCCAGGGCGTAGTTGTCCCCGATGAACAGGGAGAAGGTAAGGGCGGCGATGAGCAGCCCGGCGGTTTGGAGGCTGTTGTACCACCCGAAGACCTGCTGGCTGTCCTGCCCACCCCGGGAGAGGTAGAGAATGCTGGTGTCCACCCCGGACATCCCGGCTACCACCACGCTGAGCATGACCCGCTCCAGCAGAAAGCCGCCGAAGCCGTGGGCCTGCCAGAACACAATTTTGGACAGAAAATAGAGAAAACAGCACCCGATCATGGTGCGTTTGTACCCCAGCCGGTCGGCCAGGATCCCCCAGGGCACCTCCAGCAGGATGCACAGAGCCAGGGAGATGCTCTCAATGAGGGTGATCTGGGCGATGGATACGCCCTGCGCTTCCCGGTAGAGGGTGGCCACAGGGCCGTAAAAGACCATGCCCTGTAAGAGGGCGATGGCGTACATACACCTTAAATTCCGTTTCATAAAAAAGATCCAATCCTTCCTGTGTTTCTGCATCAAAACAAGGCGCTGGGTCACAGCGCCGGGATGTTTGGATGCACGTCAGGTGGGATTGGACCGATTCAGCATTTTTACTTCACTCCATAAAAGGAAGTTCCAGATTCAATGTAGCAGAATGGCGGAGGAATGTCAAGGGACGGAGAAAAAGAAAGATTTCATGCACAGAAGGAGGAAAGGGAGTTGAGTATAGAGGTAAAGCGTGCTATAATATACCATTAGCGCGTATCATATTGTATCAAACTGGCAGCTGAGGTGTGTTATGAAGATCGTAGTTTTGGCCGGGGGCCTTTCCCCGGAGCGGAATGTGTCCCTTTCCACCGGTACGATGGTGACAGAAGCCCTGCGGGCATTAGGCCATCGGGCGGGACTCATCGATATGTTTTTCGGCCTGGAGGGCGGCCGGGCGGACGAGTCTTTCTTTGATGCGCCGGTGTCGGAGTCTTTTAAGAAAATCAGCCGGGAGGCCCCTGACCTGACGCAGATCCGCGCCAGCCGTCCCGGCGACAGCAAGAGTGTGTTTGGTCCCGGTGTGCTGGAGCTGTGCGCTATGGCCGACCTGGTGTTTCTGGCCCTCCACGGTACCTGCGGCGAGGACGGCAAGGTCCAGGCCGCCTTTGACCTGATGGGCATTCCCTACACCGGGGCTGGCTACCTGTCCAGCGCCATCGCTATGGATAAGGACCTGACCAAACGGATGGTGGAGGATGTTGTGAACACCCCCGGCTGGAAAACCGTGGAATACAAGGCGGAGGACATTGACGGCCTGGTCAGCTCTGCCCGGCTGCCTCTGGTGGTGAAGCCGGTGGCCAGCGGATCCTCCATCGGCGTGTCCATCGCCCATACCGCCGACGAGCTGCGCAAAGCCCTCACCGACGGCCTGACCCTGGGAGGCCGCACCGTGCTGGAGGAGTATGTGAAGGGCCGTGAGATCCAGGTGGGTATCCTGGATGGCAAGGCGCTGCCCTCCATCGAGATTATCCCCAAGGAGGGCTTCTACGACTATGCAAACAAGTATCAGCCCGGCGCGGCGCTGGAGGTGTGCCCCTCGGAAATCCCGGCGGAGTGGGAGGAGAAACTCCGCGCCGCCGCCCTGCGGGTGTATGAGACCCTGGGCCTGTCCGTCTATTCCCGGGCCGATTTCATTGTGACCAGCGACGGCCAGCCCTGGTTTTTGGAGATCAACACCCTGCCCGGCATGACCCCCACCAGCCTGCTGCCTCAGGAGGCTGCCGCGGTGGGCATCGACTATAACCAGCTGTGCCAGCGTATTGTGGAGGCCTCCCTGGAGGCCAGAAAACAGGGCCGGTAAACCGGCATCCGGAACGAGAGAGATTAAAGGAGACAACAACATGGAGCCGATGACCATACGAGAGATCATGGAAGCGGTAGGCGGCAGCTTGTTGGGCGAATTTGGGGATTTGAACCGGACGGTAAGCCGGGTGGAGACCGACAGCCGGACCATCCATCCCGATTCTCTGTTTATCCCCCTGGTGGGAGAGCGCTTTGACGGCCATGCCTATATCAACGCCGCCCTGGAGGGAGGCGCCGCCGGCTGCTTTACCCAGCGGGAGCGGGACAGCTACCTGCCCGGCAAGTTCTATATTAAGGTGAAGTCTACCCATCGGGCCCTGCGGGATCTGGCCAAATATTACAAGCAGAAATTCCCCATTCCTGTGGTAGCCATTACCGGCTCGGTGGGCAAGACCACCACCAAGGACATGGTGGCGGCAGTGCTGGGGGAGAAGTACAACGTCCTCAAGACCGAGGGCAACCTGAACAACGATATCGGGGTGCCCATGACCCTGCTGCGCCTGAAACCGGAACATCAGGTCGCCGTGCTGGAGCTGGGGATGAACCATGCCGGGGAGATCGACTATCTCTCCGCCATCGTGGAGCCGGATGTGATCCTGATGACCAACATCGGCGATTCCCACATTGAGCATTTTGGTTCCCGGGAGAAGATCCTGGAAGCGAAAAGCGAAATTTTTCATTATGCCAAAGAAAATGCTGTGGCTGTGATCAACGGGGATGACCCCTTGCTGAACACGCTGCCTGGGTCGCTGCCTTACCGCTTTATTCGGGTAGGAGCCGGAGAGGGACTGGATTACCGGGCGGTGGATCTGTGCAGCGATGGAAAGAGTCGAATTACCTGTCAGGTAAAAACCCCTGATGAGGAATTCAAAGCTGAGATCCCTGCGCTGGGAGACCATATGATCTATCCCACCTTGATGGCAACGGCGGTAGGCCAGCACTTCGGTCTGACCGCTCAGGAGATCGCTGACGGGGTGCTTCACTTTGCCCCCACCAAAATGCGGATGAATATCCTCACCCGTGGAGACGATATTACTATTCTCAACGATACCTACAACGCCAATCCTCAGTCCATGCGGGCGGCGGTGGAAGTGCTAGCCAACGCCAAGGGGGAGTACAAGGTTGCGGTGCTGGGGGATATGTTTGAGCTGGGCCCCCTAGCTCCCGCTCTTCATGCCGGCATTGGTGAGTACCTGGCCAAGGCGGGTATTGACTGCCTGGTGGCAGTGGGCGAGCTGTCCAAGCACATCTACGACGCCGCCAAGGAGGCGGGTGTGCCGGTGTGCTGGCACTGCGCCGACAAGGAGCAGGCCAAGCCGGTGCTGGACAGCGTGGTGCGTCCCCATGCCACCATCCTGGTAAAGGCCTCCCGTGGTATGGCACTGGAGGAGCTGGTGGAGTATCTGATCTCCATCACCAAAGAAGCGTAAATAGAGGCCGCCGGACATCTGCCCGGCGGCCTGTACTGGCGCGCATTGCGCGCCCACCTTTATCCAAACAGCTTTTGCAGGTTCTCCTTGAAAGGCGGATAGATGACACCCTTCTCGGTGATGATGCCGGTGACCAGGCTGTGGGGGGTGACATCAAAGGCGGGGTTGTACACCTCCACTGTGGCCGGCGCGGTCTGGACCCCGTACAGGGTACGCACCTCGTTCTTGTCCCGCTCCTCAATGGGGATACCAGAGCCGTCAGGAATGGTGAGATCTATGGTGGAGCAGGGGAGGGCCACATAGAAAGGAACCCCGTGATGATGGGCGTTCACCGCCACCGAGTAGGTACCGATCTTGTTGGCGAAGTCCCCGTTGGCCGCCATCCGGTCGCAGCCCACCACCACCATGTCGATCTTGCCCTTGGCCATTAGGCTGGCGGCCATGTTGTCGGCAATCAGGGTGGCGGGAATGTGATCGGTGACCAGCTCGTAGGCGGTGAGCCGTGCGCCCTGGAGCAGGGGACGGGTCTCATCGGCGTAAACCATATCCACTTTACCCTGTTCGTGGGCGGCCCGAATGACCCCCAGGGCGGTGCCGTAGCCACCGGTGGCCAGGGCTCCGGCGTTGCAGTGGGTGAGGATGTGGGCGTGATCGGGCACTACGGAAGCGCCATAAAGGCCCATAGCCTTACACATAGCCACATCTTCCTGATGGATGGCAATGGCTTCCGCAATCAGGGGTTCCGGATCGCCGCCGCAGGCTTCGGCCTTACGGGCCATCCGCTCCAGAGCCCAGAACAGATTGACTGCTGTGGGGCGGCTGGCGGCCAGGACAGCCTTGGCCTCGGCCAGATCCTCCCCGGCCAGAGCGGCCAGGCAATAGGCATAGGCGGCGGTGACGCCAATGGCGGGCGCCCCGCGCACCACCATGGTGCGGATAGCGTCGGCCACCGGTCGGTAATCGGTATAGGGGAGCCAGGTTTCCTCCACCGGGAGCTTTGTCTGATCGAGTAAGTAAAGGGTATTTCCTTCCCAACGGATCGCGTCCATAGAGAACTCCTCCTTGTGATGCGGCCCCGGCGGGCCGGGGTGTTTTGTTCCAAAAGATTGTATCACACACACCATTTGGAGGCAAGCAATGATCGATATCTCCGTCTCGAACCTGTCCAAAGAGTTTGAGGTAGGCAAAAAAATATTGGACGGTCTCACCTTCCAGATTGACCAGGGGGAGCGGGTGGGACTGCTGGGTAAAAACGGCGCCGGCAAGACCACCCTGTTCAAGATCCTCACCGGTGAACTGGACTGGGATGACGGCGAGGTCCACATCGCTCCCGGCAAGGGGGTGGGACTCATCTCCCAGATCCCCGTCTATCCGCCGGAACACACAGTGGAGGATGTACTCCAGACCGCGTTCCAGCGTCTTCACGACATGGAGCGGGAGATGGAGGAGCTGACGGAGCGTATGGGCCGGGACAACGATCCCGCCCTGCTGCGGCGGTATGATTCTCTCACCGCCGCCTTTGAGGCTGGGGGCGGTTACGATACCAGTACCCCCCTGAACAAGGTGTGCAACGGCCTGGAGATTTCCCAGGACATGAGAAACCAGCTCTTTTCCTCCCTGTCCGGCGGTGAAAAGACCCGGGTCAACCTGGCCCGACTCATTCTGGAGGACACTGACATCCTGCTGCTGGACGAGCCCACCAACCACCTGGATCTGCGGGCCACCGAGTGGCTGGAGGAATATCTGGACAAGTATAAAGGCACTGTCCTTGCCATCTCCCATGACCGCTGGTTCCTGGATCGAGTGGTGAAACGGGTCATCGAGATCCAGGAGGGGAAAGCGGAGTTCTACGAGGGAAATTATTCCTTCTATGTGGTGGAGAAGGAACACCGCTATCAGGAAAAGCTGAAGCAATACGAGAAGGAGCAGGCCAAGATTGAGCAGCTGGAGAAGGCCGCCCAGCAGCTGCGGGTGTGGGCCTACTCGGGCAACGACAAGACCTTCAAGCGGGCCCAGTCCATGGAGAAGCGGATTGAGCGCCTGCGTACCACCGACAAGCCCACCAAGGAGCGCCGCCTGGACATGAAGTTCGGGGAGCGGGAGTTCCGGGGGGATGAGGTACTCACCATCAAGGAACTGAAGAAGTCCTTTGACGGGCGCCCCCTCTTTGACCATGTGAATCTGGAGGTGGTGGGAGGGGAGCGCATTGCCCTGCTGGGAGACAACGGTACCGGCAAATCCACCCTGCTGAAAATATTGCTGGGGGAGGAGGAGCCGGACAGCGGAAAGCTGCGTATGGGGCCAACTGTAAAGGTTGGATACCTGCCGCAGATCATCCACTTCTCCCACCCGGAGCGCAACCTGGTGGACACCATGATCTACGATCAGGACTGCTCCACCCAGACCGCCCGCAACCGGCTGGCCGCCTTCAACTTCCGGGGAGAGGACGTGTTCAAGCCGGTGTCCGCCCTGTCCGGCGGGGAGCAGAGCCGCCTGCGGCTGTGCATGCTGATGGACGAGCAGATCAACCTTCTTATCCTGGACGAGCCCACCAACCATCTGGACATCGCCAGCCGGGAGTGGATCGAGGAGGCGGTGGCGGACTACGAGGGCAACCTGCTCTTCGTGTCTCATGACCGCTACTTCATCAAGCAGTTCGCCACCCGGATCTGGATGCTGGAGGACGGGCGCATTACCGACTTCAAGGGTACCTTTGAGGAGTTCCGGGCCGCCCGGGAGCGGGCCAAGAACCAAGCTGCTGCCCCGGTGAAGGCCGAGCCGGAGAAGCCCAAGAAAGAGAAAACCAAGCGTCCCGGCGGCACCAAGGAGCTGGAAAAGCAGGTGGCCGCGGCGGAGCGGGCGGTGGCCAAGGCGGAGGAGCGGCAGTATGAGCTGTCCCTGAAAGCCGAGGAGGTGGCCTCCAACTATCTGGAACTGCAAAAGGTGTACGACGAGCAGAAAGAACTGGAAGAAGAAATTGCCGCCCTGTATACAAAGTGGGAGACCCTGGCGGCTGAACTGGAAGAGGCCAGAGGATGAGAAGAAAGCAGTATTATCGTCCCTATGAGGGACGAAAAAAACCGCTGTGGCTGCTGGCTGTGCTGGCCGGGGCGCTGGCTTTTGCGCTGGGCTTTGTGGTACTGCTGGGCATCGTACTGACCGGCGCCCACGACCAGATTGTGGGAGAACCCAAAGTGATGGTCATTCTGGGCTGCAAGGCGGAATCCTGGGGGCCGTCCATCCTGCTTCAGGACCGGCTGGACAAGGCCCTGGACTACCTGGAGGACCATCCGGATTTGACCGTCGTGGTCTCCGGTGGCCAGGGGGACGACGAACACCAGAGCGAGGCCCAGTGTATGTATGACTATCTGACCGAACACGGTGTGGACTCAGACCAGATCCTGCTGGAGGACCAGTCCCATAACACCTGGGAAAACATCCGGTTCACTCAGGAACTGCTGCAAGAGGCGGGAGTGGACACCGGGGAGATGCTTGTGGTGTCCAACGGATTCCACCTGGCCCGGGTGCGGATGCTTTGGGGCAGAGTATGGGAGGGGGACTACACTCTGTCCACCCTGGCGGCTCCCAGTTCCCATCTGCCCTCCCGGCTGAGGATGTACATCCGCGAACCCTTTGCGCTGGTCAAGTCTTTTTTCTTTGACAGGTGATAGAATTTGGATATGCTGCAAAAACTGAAAGCATTGGATCTCCACTTTGCTGATATTGAGGCCAGACTGGGAGCGGGGGAGACCTACAACGACCCGGCCCTGGTGGCCAAGCTGAACAAGGAGCAGCGGGAGCTGGAGCCGGTGGTCACCGCCTGGCGCACCTATACCCGCCGCCAACAGGACCTGGCCGACGCCGAAGCCCTGATGTCCGACCCGGAGCTGGGAGAGATGGCCAAGGAGGAGTATCAGCAGGCCAAGGAGGACATTGCCAAACTGGAGGACGAGATACGCATTCTGCTGCTGCCCCGGGACCCCAACGACGACAAGAACGTCATCGTGGAGATCCGGGCCGGGGTAGGAGGGGAGGAGGCGGCCCTGTTCGCCCACTCCCTGTTCCGAATGTACTCCATGTACGCCGACGCCCGCCGCTGGAAGGTGGAGGTGGACTCGGTCAACGAGACCGAGCTGGGTGGCGTAAAGGAGATCTGCTTTACTATTGAGGGAGACGGGGCCTACTCCCGCCTGAAATTTGAAAGCGGGGTCCACCGGGTCCAGCGGGTGCCTGAGACCGAGTCGGGCGGGCGCATCCATACCTCTACCGCCACCGTGGCGGTACTGCCCGAGGTGGACGAGGTGGATTTTGAACTCAACCCCGCCGACATCGAGATGCAGGTGTTCCGCTCCTCCGGCGCGGGTGGCCAGCACGTCAACAAGACCTCCTCCGCTGTGCGCCTCATCCACAAGCCCACCGGCACGGTGGTGGAGTGCCAGCAGGAGCGCAGCCAGTTCCAGAATCGGGACAAGGCCATGCAGATCCTGCGCTCCCGTTTGTACGAGGAGAAGGTGCGGGAGCAGGAGGAGTCGCTGACGGCGGAGCGACGCAGTCAGGTGGGCACCGGGATGCGCAACGAGCGCATCCGCACCTACAACTTCCCCCAGGGCCGGCTCACCGACCACCGCATCGGCCTGACCCTGTACAAGCTGGAAAATGTAATGAACGGCGACCTGGATGAGATCATTGACGGCCTGATCACGGCCGACCAGGCGGAACGGCTGCGCAACAGCCAGGACAAATAAGCAAGGGAGAGAACCAGAGCAATGGAACTGATTATCCACTTCAACACCCTGCCGGACGGGCTGAACCTGGATCTGGTACGGGATGATCTGGCGGGTTTGCTGGAGGACGACGGCTGGATTACCGGCTCGGGGTCCAACTATCTGGAACTGGAGCTGGAGGACGAGAAGGTCAACCCCAAATACGGTATCCTCACCGTGAAGGGCTATCTGCAAAAAGCCAAATTTGCCCCCGACACCACCATCGAGCTGGCGGGCACGCCGGTGGGCATCTACGAATAACAAAGGAGACTTGGGTATGAAAAAGGCCATTGGCATCCTGCACATCCTGTCCGGCGCCGCCCTGCTGGCGGCAGGGATCCTGACGGTGGTACAGAGGGACCGCCGCCGTCGCCGCCGTCACCGGTTTTGAGAAAGTAGGGAGGAAGGATGCACACCCTGCGTTTGACTGACAAGCAGATCGGCCCGGCGGCGGACATCCTCCGCCGGGGCGGCCTGCTGGGCATCCCCACCGAGACGGTGTACGGCCTGGGGGCCAACGGGCTGAACAGCGAGGCGGTAGGCCGCATCTTCGCGGCCAAGGGGCGCCCCCAGGACAACCCCCTGATCCTCCATATCCCCACCGCCGACTGGCTGGAGCGGTACTGTGAGGACATCCCGGAAGCAGCCTACGCCCTGGCCCGCCGGTTCTGGCCGGGGCCTTTGACCATGATTTTAAAGCATAAGTCCATCGTACCCGCCGCCGTCACCGCTGGGCTGGACACGGTGGGGATGCGCTGCCCGGCCCATCCGGTGTGCCGGGCCATCATCGCCGCCGCCGACCTGCCGGTGGCCGCCCCGTCGGGCAACACCTCCGGCCGGCCCAGCCCCACCAATATGGCGGATATGCTGGAGGATATGGACGGCAAGATCGACGGCATCGTGGACGGCGGCCCCTGTTCCGTGGGGGTGGAGTCCACCATCATCGACCTGACGGAACAGCCGCCCCGTCTGCTGCGGCCCGGCGGCATCACCCTGGAGCAGCTGGAGAGCGTGCTGGGCGAGGTGGCGGTGGACCCGGCGGTGACCCGACTTATGGGAGCGGGGGAGCAGCCCAAGGCCCCCGGCATGAAGTACCGCCATTATGCCCCCAAGGCCCCGGTGACGGTGGTTCAGGGCGCGCCGGAGACGGCGGCCCGGTACATCCAGACCCATATGGCCCCCGGTGACGGGGTGATCTGCTTCGATGAGTATACCGGCTTATTTGAGGGCCACCCCCTGGAGCAGCTGGGTCCCAGCACCGATGTGCCCGAGCAGGCCCGGCGGGTGTTCGACGCCCTGCGGTGGTTTGACGGCACCGACGTGACCCACATCTGGGCCCAGTGTCCCGACGCCACCGGCATTGGTCTGGCGGTAGCCAACCGGCTGAACAAGGCGGCCGGATTCCATATCATCCGGGCTGATCAGCCCGATTAACGAAGATGGCCGTGTTTTCACGGCCATCTTTTTTCAAAATGTTGAAAGGATTCCGTCCTTTGGTTCGTATTCAAGGTGAAACCCAATCAAACAAGGAGGAATCACCATGAAGAAGATCCTGATGGGTACCGCTGTTGCCGCCCTGGTGCTGACGGTAGGGCTGACTACCGCGTTTGCAGCCGGAGGGCGGTACTATGTGGACGCCAACGGCGACGGGATCTGTGACAACCAGGGGAGCTACTGCCGGTTTGTGGATACCGACGGCGACGGTGTGTGCGACTACCAGGGCACAGGCTGCCGCCATACCGGCGGGTACGGCTGTCATGGCCAGGGCCGGGGCCATCACGGCTGGTAACAGGTCCGGCTGAGCCGGAGGGGAGGTGAGGGTGTCTATGCGAAGCGAAGAGGAGACCAATCAGGCCGTGGAGCGGTATGGAGATACCGTCCGGCGGCTGTGCATGATCCATCTGAAGAACGAGGCGGACACCCAGGACATCTTCCAGACGGTGTTTTTGAAGTATCTGCTCCATGACAAGCCCTTTGAGAGCGGCGAGCATGAGAAGGCCTGGTTCATCCGGGTGACCCTCAACGCCTGCAAGGACCTGCTCCGCAGCTTTTTCAGCAGAAACACGGTACCCCTGGAGCAGCTGACCGGCCAGGCCGACCAGCTCACCGGTCAGGGCCGGGAGGTGCTGGCCACCGTGCTGGCGCTGCCCCAAAAGGAACGGCAGGTGGTGTATCTCCACTACTATGAGGGCTATACCGCCCCGGAGCTGAGCCGCCTGCTGGGCAAGAACGTGAACACCATCTACACCACCCTGGCCCGGGCCAGGGCGCACTTGAGGGAAACGCTGGGGGGTGAGGACCATGGATGAGCAGATCCGGGAGGTCTTTGGGCAGCTCCACGCGGGAGAAGCCATGAAGGAGAACACCAAAGCCGCCCTGGACCGGGCGCGGAACCGGCGCCGGCGGCCTGTAGGCTACCTGGCCGTGGCGGCGGCCTGCCTGGTGTTGCTGCTGGCGGGTCTGGGTGGATACCGTTATTACTTTACACCAACCACCTATCTCAGCGTGGACATCAACCCCTCTCTGGAGCTGGGGGTCAACCGGTTTGACAAGGTGGTGTCCGTCCGGGCCTGGAACGAGGACGGGCAGGAGCTGGTCGACAGCCTGGAGCTGAATTTGCTGGACTACCAGGAGGCCCTGGAGCGGCTGGTGGCCAGTGAGAGCATTGCCGACCGATTGGCAGCGGGTGAGCTGCTGTCCATTACCGTGGCGGGGGAGAACGAGGCTCAGTGCGGCCGGTTGTTGGCGGGAGCGGAGGCCTGCACCGCCGGGCAGGAGAACGTCCGGTGCCATCAAGGCGATGTGGAAGAACTGGAACAGGCCCACCACGCCGGGCTGTCCCTGGGCAAGTACCAGGCGTTTCTGGAACTCCAGGCTCTGGACCCCACCGTGACGGCGGAAGATGTGGCGGGGCTGACCATGCGGCAGATCCGGGACTGGATCGGGTCGCTGTCCCAGGATGCGGACAGTCAGGGCAAAGGAAATGGTCAGGGGCACCACGGGGAGGAGAGCCACGGCTACCGATTCGGGCAATCTTAACCAAGAAAATAGGGGCGGCAATTTTTGCTGTCCCTATTTTCTTACAGATAAGAGAATTCACAATTTTCTCACACACCATGCCGATAGTGTGGTATACTAACTGCTGGAGGCGAAGCACATGAGACGCATCGGCATTACCGGCCCCACCGGCGCGGGCAAGACCACGGCTCTGAACGTACTGACCCGGCTGGGGGTCCACATCATTGATGCCGATCAGGTGTATCATGATTTGTTGGAAGGTAGCGTCTCCATGAAGCAGGCCTTGACCGAACGCTTTGGCTGCTCCATTGTGGATGGAACGGGCAAGATTGACCGAAAGCGATTGGGGAATATGGTTTTTGCCGACCCTGAGGCTCTGGCCGATCTCAATACCATTACCCACCGGTTTATCGTCGGTGAGATTGACCGGCAGGCAGCCCGGGCAGAGGCAGAGGGGCGGCCTGCAGTGGCCATTGACGCCATCGCCCTCATCGAGAGCGGCGTGGGGGAGACCTGCGACGCGGTGGTGGGCATTTTGGCCCCCAGCGAAGTTCGCATCCGCCGGATCATGGCCCGGGAGGGCATTTCGGAGGAGTATGCCCGTAAACGGGTGGAGGCCCAGCAGGGGGATGATTTCTTTCGTGCCCACTGCACCCATATTTTGATGAACGAGGATTCACCGGAGGAATTTTCCGCCCGGGCCCTTGCTCTGTTTCAATCGCTGATCCCATAAAGTTTAGATACAGGAGGAAACGCACATGGAAGAAAAACAAAAGACCCCCGGCGAGCTGCGGCGGGAAGCCCTGCTCTATCAGCCCAAGAACGGCTATGACCGCCTGAACCCCGCGGAAGAGGCGGATATGAACGCATATTGTGAGGATTACAAAAAGTTCCTGGACGCCGGTAAGACCGAGCGGGAGTGCGTGGACGAAACTGTCCGTCTGGCCGAGTACCACGGCTTTAAGCCCTTTGTCCGTGGCATGGTCCTCAATCCCGGCGACAAGCTGTACCGGGTGAACCGGGGCAAGGCCGTCATGCTGGCCGTTATCGGCAGCAAGCCCCTCAGCGAAGGCGTCAACATCGGCGCTGCCCACATTGATGCACCCCGGCTGGACCTGAAGCCCAACCCCTTCTATGAGGACGCCGAGCTGGCCTTCCTCAAGACCCACTACTACGGCGGCATCCGCAAGTACCAGTGGGTTACGATTCCTCTGGAACTTCGCGGCGTGATCGCTCTGAAGGACGGCTCCACCGTAAAGGTGTCCATCGGCGCCGGGGAGGGAGAGCCCCGCTTCACCATTGACGATCTGCTGCCCCACCTGGGCGCCGAGCAGTCCAAGAAGCCCCTGGGCGAGGCCATTCCCGGCGAGAGCCTGAACCTGCTCATTGGCAGCCGCCCCTTTGCCGGTGATGAGGGTTCCGACCGGGTGAAGCTGGCTATCCTGGACCTGCTCAACCAGAAGTACGGCATCGTGGAGGAGGACTTCATCTCCGCCGAGCTGTCCGCCGTGCCCGCCTTCAGGGCTGTGGACATCGGCTTTGACCGGTCCCTCATCGGGGCCTACGGCCACGACGACCGGGTGTGCGGTTTCGCCGCTCTGGCTGCCCTGTTTACCCTGGGCACTCCCGCCCGCACCGCCGTGTGTATGCTGGCCGACAAGGAGGAGATCGGTTCCGAGGGTGTCTCCGGTATGCGTTCCGCGGCCTTTGATACCTTCATGAGCGATCTGTGCGACGCCCAGCGGGTGACCCTGAAGGCCTGCTATGAGAAGTCCTTCTGCCTGTCCGCCGACGTGACCGCCGCCTTCGATCCCAACTTCGCCGACGTGTACGAGAAGCGCAACAGCGCCCGGGTCAACTACGGTATGGGCCTGTGCAAGTACACCGGCGCCCGGGGCAAGTCGGGGGCCTCCGATGCCTCCGCCGAGCTGGTGGCCTATGTCCGCCGTGTGCTGGATCAGAACGGTGTGGTGTGGCAGATGGCCGAGCTGGGCAAGGTGGACGCCGGCGGCGGCGGTACCGTGGCCTGCTATATGGCCGAGCGCGACATTGACACCATCGACGCCGGCGTGCCTGTTCTGTCTATGCACGCCCCCTTCGAGACCGTGTCCAAGCTGGACTGCTATATGACCTATAAGGGTATGCGGGCGGTTTACGAGGCCCAGTAATCGGCAATGTGGATGTAAAAAGGGAGCCCGGATCATTTTGATCCGGGCTCCCTTTTACGTTATCCGGGGGCGGTGCTGCGGCAGCGGGTGATCTCAAAGCCGCCGGTACAGGTGCGCCCCTCCGCCAGGGTGCGGGCGGCGTAGTCGTTGAAGTGCCACCACTCCGACTCCAGCGGGGTCATGCCGGCTTTGCGGAAGTACTCCCGCAGGGCGATGGCCGGGTCGTTCATGGTTGCGGCCAGGGTGGTTTTACCGGGGCCGGTGGTGGAGGCGGCGGCCATGCTCAGTTCATGGATGGGAGTAGGCATCTCATATTCCTGATACTCCACCGGCTTTAGATAGGAGTATCCGCCGGTGGTGCGCAGCTCAGTACGGGATACCTTCACCAGGCTCACATCTACCGCGAAGCCCTTTTGGTGGTTGGAATAGCCGGTGTTAATGAAGTAGGTCATGGACCAGGGGGGCGTGGTGATACCTGCCTTGACTTCCGGGTCACGCTCCGCCAGGGTGGTCAGGGCCTTGACCACAGCCCGCTGGGTGGCGTAGGGACGATAGGCCTCGTACAGTTTGAGGCTGTTGCCCTGGGCCAGGGCCTGCTGCTGGGCGGCGCAGATCTTTTTGGCGGTGGCGTAGAGTACCGGCATCAGGTATTGCTCTTCGTCAAAGCGAGGGTTGTACACTTTACCCTGATACAGCGCTTTGCCGGTAATGCCGGGAATGTCTTTGCCGGAACTGGTATACTGGGAGGCATAAGAATTGGTGGCGTCATATACGATAGAAGGGACCACATCGGGCAGATTGATCATACAGAACCGATGTTCCACCCACCCTACGCCATAGGCGGAGGACACCTTCCACCAACCGCCCTTTTCGCCCAAGACGGTAAAGGAGGTACCGGGGGCAAGCACTGCAATTGTCCCGGCATAGGGATCGGGCGAGGATTGTGGGGCAGTATGCACAGATGCGGAAAGGGTACGGGCAACAGCGACAGGTGCGGGGGAGGGGGATGGCTGGTCTGCGGGAGAAGCGGACGGCGATGCTTCTGCTGCCGGTATGGAGGGCGTTTCCGAATTTACAGGCACGGGTTCCCCGGTAGAACCAGGAGGATTGGATGTTGGGATTGCAGTAGGGGTGGACTCAGGTGTTGGCGTGGGAGTCGGTGTAGGCGATGGTGTAGGCGTGGGCGTAGGCGTAGGCGTTGGGGTAGGTGTCGGCGTAGGAATGGCCGGCCACAGCCCGATCTCCACCGCTGCATATCCGGTTGCGCCGTAGACAGGCAGCTCCAGACTGCCGCTCAGTTTTTGAAGGTCACGATCCAGCGTATGGTCCGCCTCCCAGACAGGAACGGATGGGGTGGGTTCCGGTGTGGGTTCGATACTGGGCAAGGAGGAAGGTGTGGGGTCAGGAGTGGGCTGGATCGACTGCACAGAGGATGGCAGGGGCGTGGAGGAAGGCTCTGGTTCGGGGGAAGGGCCGTGGCATGCAATAAGCAGGCCCAACATGCCCGATAAACAGAGCAAGGCGGCGCCTCGTCTTATCATAACAGATCTCCTTATTGTATTACAGCAGGTCCGTGATCCGGCTGACCACCGTGGCGGCCTCGGCCCTGGTGGAGGTCGCCAAAGGCATCAGTTCGTTGTTGTTGCCGCCCTGAAACAGACCGGCAGCAGTGGTGCGGGCAGCGGCTTCCAGAGCCCAGAAGGCAATGTCGCCGTCGTCGGAAAAGCCCAGGCCGTTTTCATCAGGCAGATCCAAATACCGGTCAATGATGGTCATCATCTCCTGGCGGGTGATGGGCTGATCGGGGGCAAAGGTACTCTCGCCGGTGCCGGATACCAGCCCCAGCAGGGCGGCGCTGTCGGTGTGGCGGGTCTTGTCGTTGGAGGATTTCATGACCACGCTGATGATCCGCCGTCCGTTCTTCACGGCGGTGGCACTGAGGCAGTAGCCGGCAGCGGAAATGGTGCCCGTTTTGAAGCCGTCCACGCCGTCATAGGCGTAGTCCAGGCCAGGCAGCAGTTTGTTGGTGTTGGGATACCACTTGCCGTTAAAGGTGACTCCGGTGAGAGAGGTGTAATCCAGAATCTGAGGGAAGCGGCTGATGAATTCCCGCACCAGAGTGGCCTGGGAGCGGGCGGTGAGATAGTGGACGTGAGCGCCGTGAGAATTCTCAAATTCCGCCGTCATGCCCAGGCGCTTGGCGGTTTCGTTCATCCGCTGGACGAAGGCCTCCTCGCTGCCGGAGATATACTCCGCCATAACGATACAGCTGGCGCTGGCCGAGGGGACCAGGATCAGCTTGAGCAAGGTATCCACCGACACGGAGGACCCGGCGGGCAGGGGAACAGAGGCGGGATAGCTTTTCCCGTCCCGGGATTTTTGAGCGTTTTCATCGCTGATGGATACCATAGTATCCAACGTCAGGTTGCCGGCCTCCAGCTCCTCAAAAATGATGTAGGCCGTCATGACCTTGGTCATGGAGGCGGGGACCCGCATGGTATCGGCATCCTTTTCGTAAAGGGCTTCGCCGGTATCATAGTCGATCACGATGGCGCTTGCAGCGGTGACAGAGGGGATGTCCGGTTCCTCCGCAGCCACGGCGGCAGTGGAAAGGAGTATGGACAACGTCAGCAACAGCCCCATGATACGGGTGAAACCATGTTTTTTACCAAGGTACATATGCGTCATCTCCTGTTCCGGCGGCAACGCGGCCGCACGATCTTACCTAATGAGCGTATGGCACATCTGGCTTTCTTTGTCAAACGCCGGTCAGATTGGCGACAAACGGTTACATTGAGATTTCGATTCATAGCGGAAAAGGGATGGAAATGCTTCGCTAAATATGGTATGATTAAAAATAACGGCCCTGCCGCGGGCAGCGATGCAGCGGCAATCGAACCGGGAGCGGATTCCTGAATCCGGAAAGACCGGCTCCCAAAATCGTGAATGGAGGAAGTTGCTTTGAGCTATTTGATGGCCATCCTCATGGGGATCATCCAGGGTGTGGCGGAGTTTCTGCCCATCTCCAGCTCCGGCCACCTGGCCCTGTTCCAGCAGTTCTTCGGCATGGAGAACATGGAAGAAAAGTACATGATGTTTACGGTCATGCTCCACTTTGGTACCCTGATCTCGGTGCTGGTGGTCTACTGGAAGGACGTGGTGGAGATGATCCGGGAGTTCTTCCTGGGCATTGCCGCCCTGGCAGGCAAGGACACCGGTACCCCGCCGCCCCCCGCCCGGCGGATGGTGATGCTGATCATCATTGCCACCCTGCCTCTGTTTGTGATGGTACTGCTCCAGGATGCGGTGAACGCCCTGTTTGCCAGTTCCATCATGGTGTCTATCGCACTGCTGGCCACCGGCTGCATCCTCTTTTTCTCCGACCGGCTGGCCCACGGCCGCAAGACTGCCAAAAACGCCACCATCACCGACGCGCTCATCGTGGGCTGCGGCCAGGCGCTGGCGGTGATCCCCGGCCTGTCCCGCTCCGGCACCACCATCTCTGTGGGTATGATGCGGGGCTTCGATCGGGCCTTTGCCGTCCGGTTCTCCTTCCTTATGTCTCTGCCTGCCATCGTGGGCGCCAATAT
The DNA here is from genome assembly GCF_944383115.1 of uncultured Flavonifractor sp. Lineage (GTDB taxonomy): Bacteria > Bacillota > Clostridia > Oscillospirales > Oscillospiraceae > Flavonifractor. The sequence continues at coordinate 21,680 of NZ_CALWOJ010000011.1, forward strand.
TCTGGAGCTGAAGGATGCGGTGGAGAGCGGTTTTGTAACATCTGAACTGCCCATGTACCTGGTGGGTGTGGCGGTGGCTGCCGTGGTAGGCTATTTCGCCATTCGGTTGGTCAAGAGCCTGTCCGACAAGGGCAAGTTCGGCAAGTTCGCCTACTACTGCTGGGCGGTGGGCCTGGGCAGCCTGATCGCCGGAATTGTAAAGACTGTGGTGCTGAAATAAGCACTGCCGCTGTAAAGCGGGAAACCCGACCCTGAAAGGATCTGATACCATGGCCACAGCAAAAAAGAAAAGCACGGGAGGAAAGCGTACCACTGCAAACCGGTCTACCTCTTCCCGTACAACTGCCAGCCGGAAAAAAGCCGCCTCCCGTCCGGTGCGCCGGGAGGTGGGGGCTGTGGTGTGTCTGCTGTTGGCCATTTTTGCCGCCTTGGGCTACTTCCACATCCAGGCCATCTTTATCGACTTCTTCTGCGGACTGGTCAAGGGCCTCATCGGCTACGGCTACCTGCTGCTGCCGCCCATGCTGTTGGTGGCCAGCGGCATTCTGGCCTTCCACCGTGGCCGGCCGGTGCGGCTGCGGGTGTGGTGCGCTCTGCTGCTGCCGGTGCTGGCCGGCAGCTTTGCCCACCTTTTCCTGGCCAATGGCGTTTATGCCTGGAATCTGGACATGGTCAAGCTGCTTTGGGCGCAAGGGGAGAGCATGACCAGCGGCGGTGTGGTCAGCGGCATCATAGCTTTGGGCCTGACCGCCGTATTCAGTAAAATTGGCGCAGGAATTATTTTTACCCTGCTGGCTGTTGTTCTTCTAATGGTATGCTTTCGTATTTCACCTTCCGATGTGGTGGACAAGCTCCGTAGTCGCCCCAGAGTGGAATATGAGGAGGAGGAATTGCCTGAACCGCAGCCCAGACGCCGGCCCAAAGAACCGGAACCGGTTGCGGAGAACCGTAAACAGCCGCCGCAGATCGACATTCCTGTGGACGAAGGTCCCCTGGTGGGCAAGCGCCGGGAGGCCAAACCTATTATAAAAAAAGAGCGGTTCTTCAACCGTAAACCGTCGGTCCCCACTCCGGACCAAGTGCTGACCGGCGCTGCGGGACCGGAAACGGAGGCAGAGACTCCGGCACCGGTTGAAGAGGAGGCCGCACCCTTTGCTGTTTCTGCAGATACTTCTGCTGAGGTTGTCCATGCAGAGAGTCAGCCCCAGCCGGAACACCAGCCTGTGCCTGAAATTGTGCGGGAACCGGCGGTGCCGCCTGTGACCAGCAAGGCCCGGCAGAAAGAGGAGACTGCCCAGGCCGCTGCAGAAGTCGCTCAGGATATTGCTCGCAGCCTGGAGGAAGAGCCTGTGGTCTATCAGTATCCTCCCGTCTCTCTGCTGACCGAGGGGGAGGGTGTATCCAGCACCGACGTGGCGGGAGAATTGCGTGCCAATCAGGCCCGTCTGTCCGATACCATACGCTCCTTCGGCATCGACGCCAACATTTCCAATGTGACCCGTGGCCCGTCCGTCACGCGGTATGAGTTGGAACTGGACCAGGGCGTGCGCCTCAACAAACTGACCAACCTGGCTGACGATATTGCCCTGGCCCTGGGTGCTACAGGGGTACGTATTGCCCCTATTCCCAACAAGATCTCTATGGTTGGTATCGAGGTACCCAACCGTCTGGTGTCTCCGGTATACATCCACGACGTCATCGACTCCCGGGAGTTCCGGGACAACCCCTCCAAGGTGTCCTTTGCCGTAGGAAAGGACATCGGTGGCAACAACATCGTGGGCAACATTGCCAAGCTGCCCCATCTGCTCATCGCCGGTACCACCGGTTCCGGTAAGTCGGTGTGTACCAACTCCCTCATCATCTCCCTGCTGTACAAGGCCACCCCGGAGGAGGTCCGCCTCATCATGGTGGACCCCAAGATGGTGGAGCTGGGCATCTACAACGGCATTCCCCATCTGCTCATCCCGGTAGTCACCGACCCCAAGAAGGCGGCGGGCGCCCTCCAGTGGGCGGTGGTGGAGATGATGAAGCGGTACCGGGCGTTCTCCGAGATTGGCGTCCGGGATCTGGCCAGCTACAACGCCCATGCCGCCAAGAGCGACGACATGGAGAAGATGCCTCAGATCGTGGTGGTCATCGACGAGCTGGCCGACCTGATGCTGGTGGCAGCCAAGGAGGTGGAGGAATCCATCTGCCGGGTGGCCCAGATGGGCCGTGCTGCCGGTATGCACCTGATCATTGCTACCCAGCGGCCTTCCGCCGACGTGATCACCGGCCTGATGAAGGCCAACATCCCCAGTCGTATCGCCTTCGCCGTGGCCTCCTCTCTGGAGTCCCGCATCATTCTGGACACCACCGGCGCGGAGAAGCTGGTGGGCCGGGGCGATATGCTCTATTTCCCCCTGGGTTCCGGCAAACCCCAGCGTGTCCAGGGCTGCCTGATCTCCGATGAGGAGGTGGCCGCCGTGGTGGGCTTCATCAAGCAGAACAGCGGCGGGGCCGAGTACGATCAGGAGATCATGCACGACATCGAAAAGCACGCCGCCGAGAAGGAGAAGGGGAGCAAGGGTGTGGGCGGTTCCGCGCCGGAAGAGGTGGGCGACGACTACGACGAGTTGCTCCCCGCCGCCATCGAGGTGGTGGTGGAGACCGGCATGGCAAGCGTGTCCATGCTCCAGCGCCGTCTCAAGCTGGGCTACTCCCGTGCTGCCCGTCTGGTGGACCAGATGGAGGAGAAGGGGGTTGTTGGACCCTTCGAGGGTTCCAAGCCTCGCCAGGTGCTGATCACCAAGGAACAGTGGCAGGAGATGCAGTTCAAGCAGGACATGGCCGGCAGCGCGCCGGAGCCGGTGCCCGACGAGTTGGAGTTCGAGGGGGATGCCATCCCCCAGAGTCGGGACATGCCTCCCTTTGATATGGAGTAAATGCAAAAGGAGCGCAGTCAGCAGACTGCGCTCCTTTTGATGTATGAAAGGGTTGGGGGGATCAGAAATTGACCTCTTCACCGTAATAGATGCAGGTGAAGAGCTTGGCCATCGTCTCGGGATCAATGGGACGGGGATTGGAGCCGGTGCAGGCGTCGCCCACCGCGTTGGTGGCGATGGTGGTCAGCTTCTCCTTGAACTCGTCCTCAATGATGCCGAAGTCTTTCAGGGTGTTGGGAATGCCCATGGCGTCGTTCATGGAGCGGATCTTGGCACGCAGGCCCTCGACGCACTCCTCGACCGTACCAGTGATGCCCATGGTCTTCGCGATGTCGGCATAGCGCTCCGCCACGCCGGGCGCTTTCGAGTTGTAGGCGATGACGTAGGGCAGGTACATGGCGTTGGCCAGACCGTGGGTGATGTGGCCGGTGGAGAAGGCGGCGCCCGTTTTGTGGGCCATGGAGTGGACGATACCCAGCAGCGCGTTGGAGAAAGCCATACCGGCCAGGCACTGGCCATAGTGCATCTCCTCACGGCAGGTCATATCGCCGTTGAAGGATTTGAGCAGGTCGTGGTTTACGATGTCAATGGCTTTCAAGGCCAGAGGATCGGTAAACACCGTGTGCAGGGTGGACACATAGGCCTCAATGGCGTGAGTCAGAGCGTCCATACCGGTGTGAGCCACCAGCTTGGGGGGCATAGTCTCCGCCAGAGCGGGGTCGATGATGGCCACGTCGGGGGTGATGTTGAAGTCGGCCAGAGGATACTTGATGCCCTTCTGATAGTCGGTGATGACGGAGAAGGCGGTGACCTCGGTGGCGGTGCCGGAGGTGGAGGGGATGGCGCAGAACTTGGCCTTCTGCCGCAGCTCGGGGAAGGAGAAGGGGGTGATCAGATCCTCGAAGGTGGTTTCAGGATACTCATAGAAAGCCCACATGGCCTTTGCCGCGTCAATGGGGGAACCGCCGCCCATAGAGATGATCCAGTCGGGCTGGAATTCACGCATCACAGCTGCGCCGCTCATGACGGTCTCCACAGAGGGATCGGGTTCCACGTTCTCGATCAATTTGGTTTCAATGCCGGCCTCTTTCAAATAACCGACCGCCTTATCCACAAAACCAAACCGCTTCATAGAGCCGCCGCCCAATACCAGAACCGCACGGGTACCTTTCAGATTTTTCAAGTTTTCCAGGGCATTGGGGCCATAATAGATATCTCTGGGAAGAGTAAAGCGGGACATGATCAGAACCTCCGTATGTAATGTTTTTTAGATCGTTAAACAATTAACGATCTCTGGCATTTATTATGGCACATTGTTAATTCTTTGTCAATCAATTTCGGTAAAACTCTCTGTTCCAAACTTTGGGTTCTGCTTTTTATTTTGAGAAGTGCTATGTAGGGCGCACATATGTGCGCCCATTGTGTCTCTCAGATGACCAACGTGCCGCTTTCATCTTCCAGCAGCAAGAGAATGTGCTGCTGTTTACCGGTCTGCGCATTGACGTAGATCAACACATGACTGCCGTCCTGGGCCTGGCACTTGAATTCGTGGCATAGTACCTCGTATTCACCGCCGGTGGGAATGAGCGCCAGCTGATGCGAGAGAACGGTAAGAGAATCGTCCACCAATGTCTGGGCGGTCTGGGCGTCTACGGCAGGGGAGGGCAGGTCCCGATGTCCGTGGTGGGTCAGGTAGCCTGCCGACTCGAATCCCACGATGTCACCGGTATCCAGGGCCACCGATACCTTGACAAGATCCGGATAACAGTAGATCCCATTCTCCACTGGCGCAAAATTGACTGACAGTACGCCGTCCTGCTCCATAGAATAACTGGGGGACATGTGGGAATATCCTTTGGCGCGCAGAAAATCGGCGGCCTTTTTACAGCCATCGGTCCGGCTGATCGTGGGCGTGCCGGCGGTACGGGAGGTGAAGAGTTCCAGGATCTGCCTGCCCTGGCAGGTGACCTGGATATAGAGTTGTCCGCCGTCTACCAGCGCGGTAAAGCCGTAGGCAGGCAGATTGCCCTCAGAACGAGTGGTGAGGGTAAATACTTCAGGCCGGAGATCCAAGAAAGATGCGGCAGCCTGGCGGGCTTCCTCCTCGGTGACCTGGGGAAGCCCCTCCAGCATCTTGGGCGTGCGCCCATCCAGATGTTCAGAGAAAGGACCGTCATAAATCAAGGTCGGCACTTCAGGGAAGTCTGACTCCACGCTCTGGAAAGCGGAGCCGCCGGGGATCTGTTCATCGCTGTCCTGAGCGGCCAGCCGGTTCTGGGCCTCCTTCAGATCCTCCGGTCGAATGGCGCCTGAATTCAACTGGGCCTGAAGGGTTTCCAGGGTGAGAGACAGTTGGCCGGCTGCCTGGGACAGCTGACGCAGGGTGTCGCGGTGTTCGTCGCTGCAAACCAAATCCGTCGAGGTCCCCTGGGTCAGGGCCATGGCGTAGTCTCCTGCTCGTGCCAGAAAAGCGGCAGTCTGTTCCAGTTCTACGTTGCCGTAGGGAAGCTGCCCCAGTGCGGTCTGAGCGGCCTGGGCTTTGGAATAGGCCTGGGCGCACAGGGAGGCGAACAAGGCGGGAGAGGTGGCGTGACTTACTTTGGTCAGAGCTGTTTCCAGCTCCCCGGCAGCGGTGGTCAGCTCAGAAAAAGCGTAGAGGTAGCCATTGTCCAGCAGCCGCCGGTACTGAGCCGCCCGAACGTGTCCCTGAATGGCAAAGCCGGCTGTGGTAATAAAAGCCGCCGCCAGGAAGCTGGCAGTCAGTACCCGGATCTTCTGTTTTGACATAAAAACGCCCCCTTTTCCTCTAGTATGGGGAAAAGGGGGCATACTATGTGACACTTATTTTGCCAACTGGGCCATACCCAACTGAATGCGGCGGATAGACTCCTCTTTGCCCAAAATGTGGGCCAGCTCCACCGCGCCGCCGGGGGTGACCGCCTTGCCGGACAGGGCGGTACGCACCGGCCACATGATGCGGCCGTTCTTCAGCTCCAGCTTCTGAGCCAGGCCGATGAGGGCGTCGTGGATGGCGTCATAGGTCCACTCAGGCAGATTCTCCAGCACAGGCAGCACCTGCTCCAGGGCCTCCAGGGAGTTTTCCTCGTTGGTCTTCATCTTCTTGTGGCAGTACAACTCGTTGGAGTACTCCGGCAGGGCGTCGAAGAAGTCCACCTGGGGAGCGATATCCAGCCAGGTGTCGCACCGGGGCTGCACCAGGGGGGCGATGAGCTTCAGGTCGATGCCGGGGGTCTTAACGGCTTCCTTCAGATAGGGCTCGGCCCCCTCGTAGAAGGCCTCGGGGGAGAGGGCGCGCAGGTAGTTGGCGTTAAAATACTTCAGCTTCTCGATATCAAAGATGGCGGGGGACTTGGAAATGCCGCCGATGTCGAAGATCTCGGCCAGCTCATTGAGAGTGAAGAATTCCCGCTCGGCATACTCGCCTCTGGGAGACCAACCCAACAGAGTAACATAATTTACAACGGCCTCGGACAAATAACCCATGGCGATCAGGTCCTCGTAGGAGGGGTCGCCCTTGCGTTTGGACATCTTGTTGTGCTGATCCCGCATGACAGGGGAGCAGTGGATATAGGTGGGGACCTCCCAGCCGAAGCCTTCGTACAGCAGATTGTATTTGGGGGCGGAGGAGAGGTACTCGGAGCCGCGGACCACATGGGTGATGCCCATCAGGTGGTCGTCGATGACGTTGGCAAAGTTATAGGTAGGCAGGGCGTCCCGCTTCATGAGAACCTGGTCATCCAGGGTTTTGTTTTCCACAGTGATGTCGCCGAACACGGCGTCGGAGAAGGTGGTGGTGCCCTCGTCGGGAATGCGCTGGCGGATGACATAGGGTTCACCGGCGGCCACCCGGGCGCGGGCCTCCTCCAGGCTCAGGAAGCGGCAGGGGTCGGCGGCCCGGTCGAAGTCGCCGGAGTCCTCCTCCGACTCGGTCTTTTCGCAGAAGCAGTAGTAGGCGTGGCCCTTCTCCACCAGCAGCTCGGCGAACTTGCCGTACAGGTCCCGGCGCTGGGTCTGGATGTAGGGGCCTACAGGGCCGCCCAGATCGGGACCCTCGTCCCAGGTCAGGCCGCACTTGCGCAGCGTGTTGTAGATCACGTCGGTGGCGCCCTCCACAAGACGCCCCTGATCGGTATCTTCAATGCGGAGAATGAATTTGCCGCCGGCATGGCGGGCAATGAGCCAGGTATAGAGGGCGGTGCGCAGATTGCCCACGTGCATATAGCCCGTGGGAGAGGGCGCAAAGCGGGTACGCACGCCGTCATGTGGAATGCGCGCCTCCAATTCTTCAAACCAGTTCAGATCCATAGAGATCCCTCCGTTGATTATAATACCCGCCAAGCGGGGGTAAAATCGTAACTTTTATTCTACCGTTTTGGGGCTAGAATTGTCAATAGTGCGGCCCTGTTATTCTTGTCAACCGGCAGGAAATGTGGTATTATATCGTCAACTATGCGGAAATCTCTTGACAAGGGTGTGAACCTGTTATGGAAAAGAATAAAAAAGTCATCTTCAGCGGCATCCAGCCCAGCGGAGCCCTCCATCTGGGCAACTATCTTGGCGCGCTGCGCAACTGGGTAGCTATGCAGGATGAGTATGACTGTGTTTATTGTGTGGTGGATGAACACGCCATTACCGTTCGTCAGGACCCCGCCGCTCTCCGCCGTCAGACCATTGAGCTGTTTGCACAGCTGGTGGCCTGCGGTATCGACCCGGAGAAGTCCATCCTCTTCATCCAGTCCCATGTGCCTGCCCACGCGGAACTTGGCTGGGTGCTGGATTGCTATACCATGTTCGGCGAACTGTCCCGTATGACCCAGTTCAAAGACAAGTCTGCCAAACATGCGGATAACGTTAACGCCGGCCTGTTCACTTACCCGTCCCTGATGGCGGCCGATATCCTGCTCTATCAGACCGATTTGGTGCCGGTGGGGGAGGACCAGAAGCAGCATGTGGAATTGGCCCGCAACATCGTGCAGCGATTCAACGGCGTGTACGGCGACGTATTTACCATGCCGGAAGCCTACATTCCCAAGGTGGGCGCCCGTGTGATGAGCCTGAACCAGCCGGACAGCAAGATGAGCAAGTCCATCCCCGAGGGCTGCGTGTATCTGATGGACAGCCCGGACGATATTATGCGCAAGTTCAAGCGGGCCATCACCGACAGTGATACGGAGAACTGTGTGCGCTATGACCGGGCCAATAAGCCGGGTGTGGCCACCCTCATCGACATCTATGCCGCCATTACCGGCAGAAGTTATGAGCAGATCGAGGTGGAGTTTGAGGGGAAGGGCTACGGCGCTTTCAAGCCCGCTGTGGGCGAGGCTGTGGTAGAGCTGCTCCGGCCTGTCCGGGAGGAGACGGTGCGTCTGCTGGGCGACAAGGCCTATCTGGAAGGCCTGTACCGCGCCGGCGCGGAGAAGGCCGCCTCGGTGGCCCAGCGGACCCTGCGCAAGGTCCATAAAAAAGTGGGCTTCATCCCCCGCTGAGAGATAAAGGAGCATCTTTCCTATGCCAATCAATTCACAGCTTCCCCTGTTGGGGATGGTGGCGGCTGCTTTGGTGGTTGCGTTCCTGGTGGCCCTGATCGCCACGCCGGTGGTCAAGAGCCTGGCTTTTAAAATGGGTGCTGTGGACGTACCCAAGGACAACCGCCGGATGCACGACCACCCCATTCCCCGGATGGGCGGGCTTGCTATCTTCCTGGGATTTCTGCTCAGTGTACTGCTCTTTCTGGATCTGGACACCCAGATGCGGGGTATGCTGTTAGGTGCGTCAATCATTGTGGTTCTGGGCATTTTTGACGATATCTACAGCCTGGGGGCCAAGCTGAAGTTTCTCATTCAGATCGGCGCGGCCCTGGTGGCGGTGCTGTCGGGCAGTGTGATTGAGACGCTGTCAAATCCCAATGTATTTTCTTCCAATCTCTATTGGGATCTGGGATGGTTGTCCATTCCTGTAACGGTGCTGTGGATCGTGGCCATCACCAATGCCGTCAACCTCATTGACGGCCTGGACGGCCTGGCCTGCGGCGTATCTACCATCAGCTCCATGACCCTGCTGGTCATTGCCCTGGTGGTCAGTGAAGGCGATGTGGCGATCCTGATGGCCGCTTTGGCGGGCGGTTGTATTGGCTTTCTGCCCTACAACATGAATCCGGCCAAGATCTTTATGGGGGATACCGGCTCCACGTTCCTGGGCTACATCCTGGCGGTGGTGTCGGTCCACGGACTGTTCAAGTTTTATACCATCATCTCCTTTGCCGTACCCTTCCTGATGCTGGGCCTGCCCATCTTTGATACCTGCTTTGCTTTTATCCGCCGCATTGCACACGGACAGAGTCCCATGCACGCCGACCGCAGCCATGTGCATCATCGGCTTATCGATATGGGATTTAACCAGAAGCAGGCGGTGGCTGTGCTGTATATCATCAGCGCCATTCTGGGCTTGTCCGCCGTGGTACTCACCACCAGCGGGCCGGTAAAGGCCATGCTGCTGCTTATGGCCCTGTGCTTTGCAGGGGCGATTGCCGGCCACATTTTCCTGAGCAACAACCGCAAAGAACAGGAGCGGGAGAAAGAGACGGAACACGCAAAGGAGAAGGAGGGGAAGGAGCCATGAAGGATGTCCGGGTCATGACCATCTTCGGCACCCGACCGGAGGCCATTAAGATGGCCCCTCTGGTTAAGGAACTCCAGAGTCGCCCTCACATCACCTCTATCTGCTGCGTGACCGCCCAGCACCGCCAGATGCTGGACTCTGTGCTGGATATCTTCGGGCTGAAACCGGAGTACGATCTGAATATCATGGAACCCAGGCAAACCTTGTCCACCATCACCACCAAATGCCTGCTGGGTATGGAGGGGGTGCTGGATCAGGCGAAACCGGATTTGGTGTTGGTCCACGGCGACACCTCCACCACCTTCGCCGGCGCACTGGCCGCCTTCTACCATCAGGTCAAGGTGGGCCATGTGGAGGCCGGCCTGCGGACCTGGGACAAGTACTCCCCCTTCCCGGAGGAGATGAACCGCAAGCTGGTGGGCGACATTGCCGACCTGCATTTCTGCCCTACCCCCGCCAACGTAGCCAATCTGGCCCGGGAGGATATCACCGACGGGGTGTTTATCACCGGCAATACCGTCATCGATGCCCTCAAGACAACGGTTGTAAAGGGGTATCACTTTGCAACTAAACTGCTCAATGAGCTGGACTATGAACATAAGAAGGTCATCCTGGTCACCTGCCACCGGCGGGAGAATTATGGCCAGCCCATGGCCAATATCATGACTGCCCTCCGCCGGGTGGCTGAGACCTTTGCGGATGTGGAACTGGTGTATCCGGTTCACCTGTCTCCCGTGGTGCGGGAGGCGGCGGCCAAGTATCTGTCCGGCCACGACCGCATCCATCTCATCGATCCTCTGGACGTGGAGGAGATGCACAACCTGATGGCCCGGTCCTATCTGGTGATGACCGACTCCGGCGGCTTGCAGGAGGAGGCCCCCGCCCTGGGACGGCCTGTGCTTGTCCTGCGCCGGGAGACCGAGCGGCCTGAGGCCGTGGAGGCGGGCACCGTGAAGATCGCGGGCACGGAGGAGGAGACCATCTTCCAGATGGCCTCCCAGCTGCTCACAGATTCGGAGGCCTACCATGCCATGGCCCACGCGGTCAATCCCTATGGAGACGGCTTTGCCTGCCGGCGCATCGCCGACGCCATTGAGTGGCAGTTCGGCCTGCGGGAGGAGAAACCCGAGGAATTTGGCGTGTAAGCCTGCCTGGTTTACAAATCGATCCCCTGGTCGGGCCTAAGGAGGGAGCGGCATGGAACGGCGCAATCGGAATATCCTGGTGGTGCTGATTGGCATCGTCATAACCGTCGCCATGCTGTCCAGCTTTGGCCTTGTACTCTTTGCGCCCGATACGGCCAAGATTCAACTGCCTACCCCTGCTGCCAGCCAGACACCGCAGCCGGCAGGAGAGGAAGACTTTTTGCGGGTGGAGATTACGCCCGAAACTGTCCAGCATGTGGTGGAAAATACGCTGGCACGTCCGGACAGCTATGGCCGCACAGTTACCGTTGAGGATTTCTGGGGCGAGGGTGAGAGCGGTGTGACCCGGGCCACAGTATGGGTGGACGGCGGGTGGACCCATACCACCGCCACATTGCCTGGCGGCACGGTTCGTCACTCTATTGTAGGGGACGGCCAGTTCTGGCTGTGGTATGAGGGGAGCAGCCGCGTACTCACCGGAGCGGCGGAGGACGATTCTGCCGATTTGGAGGGTCAGCGCATTCCCACCTATGAAGATGTTCTCAAGTTGAAGAAATCGGATATTGCCGACGCTGGCTACATGGACAAGGAAGGCGTGACCTGCATCTATGTAGAAACTGTTCCGGATAGCCTGGGCTACACCGAACGATACTGGATCTCGGTGGAGAGCGGACTTTTGGCCTGTGCGGAGACCCGGCTGGAAGGACAACTTACCTATCGAATGAGCGCCTTTGCGGTGGACCGGCCGGTGCCGGGCGACGCATCCTTCACGCTTCCGGACGGCACAGTCCTTCATGAAGTGCGTGCCTAGGTTATTAACCCAATCCCATCAACAATACCAAACCCAGGGTGATGACCAACTCCATGTCGTCGCCCTCCAGGAAGAGGAAGAGCAGGATAAGCAGAAGCAGCACGTCGCCGGTATCTAAGTTGTCCAGCTTCAGACTTTTCAGCAGATCACCCAGCGCCCCACCCTTCTTTTTGCCCCTCGCTTCCGGGGGGCGCTTCTCTTCCCGGGGTGGGGAAGAGGGTGGCCCGTCTTCCTGGGAAATTCTGGTATAGGAGGTGCCGTTGGGGATGTAGCGGTTATACATCGTCGTCCTCCTCTCCCCGGTCACGGAACATTCGCAGCGCCGTTCGGATCACCCGGGTAAGTCGGGCGATCCGAACGGCCTGATCCATCTTCTCCTGCCGCGACGGCTTGAGAAAGGGCTTGAGTGCGGTCAGCAGAGCGGTTTTTTGGTCGTCCTGGGCGGAATATTCCGACAATAAGCCCATCCCCATTTGAAGGAGCTTGGGGTCCAGATCGGACAGGGCGGACAGGGGAGAGGGTGCGGAATGCTCCTCCGACGGCGGCGTTTCCGTGCCAGGTTCTGCAGAAGGATCGGAGTTTTCCTCCTGTTTGCCGGAAAGAGACTGTGCCAGAGCTGTAATTTGCTTCATGGCCTGGGGATTGCCCAGGATTTGGTTAAGTTGTTCTTCCCACTGAGCCATGAGCTATCCCTCCTTAGCGTATGATCAGGGCTGTTTGGGCGCAGTCTGATTGAGACGCTCCACCAGCTGCGCGCCCTCCGGGCTTTGCATGACCTGGCGTACCATATTCAGCAGAGCTTTGGTATCCCCCAGGGCGGCGGAAGCAGCGGCGGTTTTTAAGTTGCCGCCCGAGTTCTGGTTGAGCAGTTCCATGAGACGCTGTGCGTCGGCGGAATGGATCACCTGCTCCAACAGAGCCCGGTTTTGTTCCAATGCGGCGGTGGGGTCGTTGTTCTTCTGCGTCATACGATCAACTCCATCTCTAATATATAGTGACGTTCACTTCATTATATGTGCTGTCAGGGAGAAGGTGCCTGCATGAAGATCCTGATTTTTTCTGATTCTCACGGCAATGTGGCAAATATGGAGGATGTGGTGCGGCTGGAGAGCCCGGACCGTATCCTCCACCTGGGGGATCTGGCCCGGGACGCCGAGGATCTGGCCGCGAAATTTCCCCACATTCCGGTGACCTATGTGCCGGGCAACTGCGACGGCCGGCGGCCCGACTTGCCGGAGGAGCGCATTTTCACCCTGGATGGCTGTAAGATCCTGATGACCCACGGACACATCTACCATGTCAAACTGGGCATGGGCATGGCGGTACGGGCAGCTCGGGAGGCGGGAGCCCATTTACTTCTCTTTGGGCATACTCATGAGGCGTACTGCCAATTTGAAAACGGGTTGTGGATCGTCAATCCCGGTTCGGTAGGTACCTTTGGGCAGCATACCTACGCCGTAGCCGTGATAGAGGACGGCGGCGCGGTATGTTATCTCAGCCACTTATAAGAAAGGGAAGGGATCTCTATGTTGCTGGTGGTAGATGTGGGAAACACCAATATGGTGTTTGGTATCTATGAAGGGGTGGAACTGAAATGCAGCTTCCGTACCATGACGGACAGCGAACGTACTTCCGACGAGTTGGGCCTGCTGGTATGCCAGTATTTCCAGCGGTTTGGCCTGGAACTGGAGCAGATCGAGGACGTGGTCATCGGTTCGGTGGTACCTCAGGTGATGCACACCTTGACCAACGCAATGAAAAACTATGTGGGCAAGACGCCGCTGATACTGGACGACGGGCTGGATCCCCGGCTGCCCTATGTACCCTGCGCCAGTGAGGAGCGGCTGGGCCCGGACCGGGCCGCGGCGGATGTGGCGGCTATTGCAAAGTATGGCGCCCCCCTTATTGTGCTGGACTTCGGCACCGCCACTACCCTGGATGCGGTAAGCCGGGAGGGAGTGTACCTGGGAGGCTGCATCACCGCCGGGGTGCGGGTGTCAATCGATGGCCTGTTCCAGAAAACCGCACTGCTGCCCCGGGTGGAGCTGGTAAAGCCGGACACTGTGCTGGGTACCACCGCTGTGGGCCAGATCCAGGCGGGGGCGGTGATGGGCTACATCGGCGCTATCGAGTACCTGATCCGACAGGCCAAGGCGGAGATCGGCGAGCCGGATGTGAAGGTGATCGCCACCGGCGGCCTGGCCCGGATGGTGGCCGAAAACACTGACCTGATTGACGTAGTGGACCCCCAGCTGGTGCTGGATGGACTGCGTATCATCTATGAGCGGGAGCAGGGCCGCTGAGATTCTGAAAAGCGCAAAAATTCCTGGGTACATATAGTACCCAGGAATTTTTATCTTGATTTTCTTTATTCGCTCAAGAGCATCCGGTCGCTCTCAACATGGAATTTATCCAGCAGATCCTGAACCGTCAGATTTTTCTTCTCCTCGCCGCGGATATCCGCCACGATACGGCCGGAGTCCATCATGATCAGCCGATTGCCGTGGGCGATGGCATCCCGCATATTATGGGTAATCATCAGGGTGGTCAGTTTATCCCTTCGGACAATGGTTTCGGTGATCTCCAGCACTTTGGCGGCGGTCTTGGGGTCCAGGGCGGCGGTGTGTTCGTCCAGCAGCAGCAGCTTTGGCTTTTTCAGGGTAGACATCAACAGCGTAAGCGCCTGTCGCTGACCGCCGGAGAGCAGCCCCACCTTGCTGGTCAGCCGATCTTCCAGGCCCAGGCCGAGAATAGCCAGCTTTTCCCGATACAATTTCCGTTCTTCGTTATTGATACCGTAGCGCAGACCCCTTGCTTGGCCGCGACGATAGGCGAGAGCCAGATTCTCTTCAATGCCCATTGTGGCGGCGGTACCCATCATGGGATCCTGAAAGACCCGGCCGATGAACTTTGCCCGCTTGTGTTCCGGCAGGCGGGTCACATCCTGGCCGTCGATGGTAATGGAGCCGTCGTCAACAGGGAAAACTCCGGCCACCAGGTTGAGCAGAGTGGATTTTCCCGCGCCGTTGCCGCCGATGACCGTGACAAAATCGCCGTCCTCCAGGGTGAGCGACAAACCGTTAATTGCCTTTTTTTCGTTGATGGTACCGGCGTTGAATGTTTTGTAGAGATTACGAACTTCAAGCATTGCGGCCCACCTCCCTCCGGACTTTCTTGGTAAAGTATTTGCCTTTCCAGTACGGAATGGTAAGGAACAGAGCCACCACCAGAGCGGAGAGCAGCTTCAGGTCGGTAGACTCCAGACCCAGCCGGAGTACAAATTGCAGTACGATGTAGTAAATGATGGAGCCGATGACAGCGGAGAGCAGTTTCAGGGCAAAGTTGCGGAACACTTTGCCCAGCAGCACCTCGCCGATAATAACCGCGGCCAGGCCGATGACAATGGCGCCCCGGCCCATATCCACCGTGGCGCTGCCCTGGTATTGGGCCAGCAGGGCGCCAGACAGGGCAACCAGACCGTTGGACACCACCAGGCCCAGCACCTTACACCAGTTGGTGTTGATACCCTGAGCCCGGGCCATTGCCTGGTTGGCGCCGGTGGCCCGGAGGGAGCAGCCCAATTCAGTGCCGAAGAACCAGTAGAGCAGGGCGATGAGTACCACGGTGGCAATGACCAGCAGGAACAGCGGATTGCTGAGATCCACTTCCCGGACATAGCGGGAGGAGACCAGCAATTCCTGCCTGTCAACACTGAGGGCCAGAGTGGCCTTGGTACTGGCGCCGCTGCCGATGGCCATGATGCGCAGGTTGATGGAGTAGAGGGCCAGCTGGGTCAGGATGCCCGCCAGAATGGCGGGGATCCCGCAGGCGGTGTGCAGCATACCGGTGACCAGTCCGGCAATCATACCGGCAATAACAGCCATCAACAGGGCCAGCCAGGGATTCCAGCCCTGGCTGATGCACAGAGCGGCGACTGCGCCGCCGGTGGCCAGGGAGCCGTCCACCGTCAGGTCGGCAACATCAAGAATGCGGAAGGTGATGTATACCCCGATGGCCATGATGCCCCAGGCAAACCCCTGCCCGAAGGCGCCGGGCAGGGAATTGAGAAATGATAACAGCACGTCCATGTTGTTCTCTCCAATCATTTAAGCTCTCCGGCACAACGCCGGAAAAGAGCGGAGAAGGGGAGTCCCTTCTCCGCCCTTTTGATGCAAGTCAGGCGATGGGCTCGTAGCCGTCAGGCATGGTCAGTCCCAGCGCCTCGCAGTTGGCGGCGTTGTACATCTTGGTGACGTTGGGGGCGTACTGCACAGGCATGGTGGAGATGTCCGCCTCGCCGGTGAGGATTTGGGCGGCCATTTCGCCGGTGGCATAGCCAATGTCATAATAGCTGATGGACAGCGTGGCCACGCCGCAGCCGGAACACAGGCCGGATTCGCCGGTGACGACAGGTACGCCGGCGGGGAGGACCACGTTGGCAATGGTCTCCGTGTTGGCGGCGGCAGTATTATCGGTGGGGATGTAGATCACGTCGGAGCCGTCGCAAGCGGTCTGAGCCACCGAGGACAGGTCATTGACGTCGGTAAAGGCGTATTGCGTGCAGGTATAGCCCATCTCTTCCAGGTAGCCTTTGATGGTGTCCACCTGATAGACCGAGTTGGGTTCGCCGGAGCAATAGAGCAGGCCCACGGTTTTAGCGTCGGGGAAAAGCTCCTGGAGCATGGAGGCTTGCTGATCCAGAGGGGCCAGGTCGGAGGTGCCCGAGATGTTGCCCCCTACGGTACCCGTCCAATCCTGAATGGACAGCGCGGTGGCATAGTCGGTAACCGAGGTGCCCAGAATGGGAATATCCGCGGTGGCGGAGGCAGCCGCCTGCAGAGGATAGGTGGCGTTGGCCAGGATCAGATCCACGCCGTCAGCCACAAAACCATCCATGATGGTACCGCAGTTGGCATATTCGCCGCCGGCGTCCTGCTCCTGGAAGGTGACCTGACCGGGCAGCTTCTCATTCAGGGCGTCCTTGAATCCCTGGGTGGCGGCATCCAGTGCATCGTGGGTCATTTGCTGACAGATGCCGATGGTATAGCTTTCGCCGTCGGTGGGCGTTCCGCCGGAAGGTGTATCGGAAGTACCGCCGCCGCCGCATGCGGTAAGCGACAGAGCCATAGCGCCGGTGAGCAGTCCGGCCAGAATACGCTGATTCATATGATCGACCTCTTTTCCTTATGTGCTTCCTGGTGGTGAAAATGGAAGCACTTCTTACTGCTTTTGCAGTTTAGCACTTAAAAGAGCAAAAGTCAAGTATGATATTTTTTTGACGATGTTTGTGCAAAAAAGGGGAGTGCTGCAAGAATTGCAGCACTCCCAAAGTAGTTATCAGAAATCAGTTCATCTGCTTGCGGCGGGACAGGTTGATGGTGCCGTCCTGCATGGAATCCACGTCGTCCAGGCTCTTGCCGGTGCCGTAGGCCACGCAGGAGATAGCGTCGTCAGCCACATGGGTCTCGATGCCGGTGTGGGACTCGATGAGCTTGTCAAAGCCCCAGACCAGGGAGCCGCCGCCGGTCATAACGATACCGTTGGTGGAGATGTCGGCCACCAGCTCGGGGGGCGTGCGCTCCAGCACGCCATGGATGGCTTCCAGAATACGGGTGGAGACCTCCTCGAAGGCCTCGATCATCTCGCTGGAGGACACGGAGAACACCCGGGGCAGGCCGGTCATCAGGCAGCGGCCCTTGATCTC